>CAZKKP010000034.1:6696-16663 GCA_964553295.1 uncultured Thermoanaerobaculia bacterium
AGGGGGGACGACGGAAGGGGGCGACGGGCGATGATCTCTCGCATCGAAAACCTGGTCTTCGGCAACCGCCGCGTGGTGCTGGTGCTGTTCGTCCTGCTCACGCTCTTCATGGCCTACCAGGCCTCCCATCTCAGGATCGACGCCGGCTTCGCCAAGCTCCTGCCCCTCGAGCACGAGTACATGAAGACCTACCTGGAGTACCGGGACGAGTTCGGCGGCGCCAACCGGGTAGTGATCGCGCTCAAGGTGCGGGACGGTGAGGACAACGGTGACATCTTCACCCGGGAGTTCTTCGACATCCTGCAGCGGGTGACCGACGACGTGTTCTTCATCCCCGGCGTCGACCGCACGCGGGTGATGTCGCTGTTCACCCCTAACGTACGCTTCACCGAGGTGGTGGAGGACGGCATCTCGGGCGGCAACGTGATCCCGGACGACTTCGAGCCCACCGAGGAGGGCCTCGACCGGGTCCGGGAGAACCTGCTCAAGTCGGCCTACGTCGGTCGGCTGGTGGCCAACGACTTCTCGGCGGCAATCGTCGCCGCCGAGCTCCTCGAGATCGACCCCAACACCGGCGAGCGCCTCGACTACATCGACGTTGCCGGGCAGCTCGAACGGATCCGCGAGAAGTACGCCAGCGACTCCGTCGGCATCGACTTCGACTACCACATCATCGGCTTCGCCAAGGTCATCGGCGACATCGCCGCCGGCGCTACCAGGGTGGTGCTGTTCTTCCTGGTGGCGTTCGTCATCACCGCGATCCTGGTCTACGTCTACTCCCAGAGCTTCCAGGTGACGGTCATCCCCCTGGCCTGCTCGCTGACCGCGGTCATCTGGCAGCTCGGCCTGCTGACACTGCTCGGCTTCGGCATCGACCCGATGTCGATCCTGGTGCCCTTCCTGGTGTTTGCGATCGGGGTGAGCCACGGCGTACAGATGGTCAGCGCTTTTGGCTCCGAGGTCTACGATGGCGCCGACAGCGTCGCCGCGGCACGGAAGGCCTTCCGGCGGCTGCTGCTTCCGGGCGGTATCGCGCTGCTCACCGACACCATCGGTTTCCTCACGATCATGCTGATCAATATCCAGATGATCCGTGAGATGGCGATCACCGCCAGCCTCGGTGTCGCGATGATCATCCTGACGAACCTCGTGCTGGTGCCGGTGCTCCTTTCGTTCACGAAGTTTGACGAGATCTACGGTCTCAAGCTGAAGCGGCGGCACCGTCACCTGGACCCGATCTGGAACCGGGTCGCCCGGGTCGCGACTCCGCGCTACGCCGCAGTGGTGACCGCCGTCGCGGCGGTGCTCTTCGGCCTCGGCTTCTGGCAGGCACAGAAGGTCAAGATCGGCGACCTCCACCCGGGCGTCCCGGAGCTGCGAGCCGACTCCCGGTACAACATCGACACCGACGTCATCACGGAGCGCTTCTCCATCGGCGTCGACGTCATCGCGGTCATCCTGGAGGCGGAGCCCGAGGCATGTACGGACTACGAGATCATGACCACCGTCGACGACTTCGAATGGCACATGCGCAACGTGCCGGGAGTCCAGTCGGTGTTCGGCATCGGCAGCGTCGCCAAGGTGATCAACGCGGGCTGGAACGAGGGCAGCCTCGAGTGGCGGGTGCTGCCGCGCAACCCGTCGACCATGGCCCTGTCCGTGACCTACATCGACACCAGCACCGGCCTGCTCAACTCCGACTGCAGCGTCATGCCGGTCTACCTCTACACTCTCGACCACAAGGCCGAGACCATCGACCGCATCGTCGCCGAGGTCAAGAAGTACGGCGCCGAGCATGGCTCAGACCGGCTGCGCTTCCGACTCGCCTCGGGCAATGTCGGCGTGATGGCGGCAACCAACGAGGCGGTGTCCGCCGCCCAGTTCCCGATGCTGATGTGGGTGTTCGCAGCGGTCATCGTGCTCTGCCTGCTGACCTTCCGCTCGGTGAAGGCGACCGTGTGCATCGTGGTCCCGCTGAGCCTGGTGTCGATTCTCGCCTACGCGCTGATGGCCCTGCTCGAGATTGGGCTGAAGGTTTCGACGCTGCCCGTGGTCGCCCTGGGGGTCGGCGTGGGCGTCGACTACGGCATCTACATCTTCAGTCGCTTCCGGGAGTCGTTGGGCCGCGGCCGATCGATCCCCGAGGCCTACCGCAACACCCTGACCGTCACCGGCAACGGCGTCGTGTTCACCGGCATCACCCTCGCCGTCGGCGTGGCCACCTGGATCTTCTCGCCGCTGAAGTTCCAGCACGACATGGGGCTGCTGCTGACCTTCATGTTCCTCCTCAACATGGTCGGGGCGATCGTGCTGCTCCCCGCCCTGGCCTGCTGGCTCAAGCCGAAGGGGTAGCACTCAGCACCCCTCGCCACACGTACGCTGGCATCCGGTGGCCGCTGCCTGCCGGCGCTTCGTTCCCTCGACGTACGGCACGGGTACGCCTCGGTATCGAAGCACCGGCAGTCGGGCCCATCGCCGCCCTCGGTGCGTGACCCTGCTCATGGCGAGGGGTACGGTCACGGACACTGCCTGCGGTCGCACGCCGGCATCGGAGACGCGGAGGCGCACGAGGAGGGCTGGTGACCCACTTGCGGTTCCGTGGTGCTCCGGTGCGGGAAGCGGGCCGGCGCTGCCCACACGGAGGGCAGAGAGGAAGAGGGACGGCGCGGAGCCCGCGATCGTGGCAGGCTCGCCGGCGCGTCCTCCTGGTATCCTGATGGTTGAAGCCTGCCGACCCGGTCCAGCGGCTCCGGGCGCGGTGACGCCGGCCCCGGGGCTTTGTGACGGGAGACCGCGTCGAGCGGCCGGCCGGTTCTCGGCTGCAGAGCTGTAACAGGGAGCTGAGTCGTGCGAGGTCGGTTACTGTCGTTGGTTGTGAGCGTGCTCCCTGCGCTGGCGGCGAGCGGGGCGACAGGCGAGTGGCAGCAGGTGCATCCCGAGGTCGAGGCGTCCGGCCTGGTCGGCGTGGTCCACGACGCCGGCCGCTGGGCGGTGGTGGCATGGGACGGCACCATCCTCGAGAGCGAGGACGGCCTCGAGTGGGCCGTGACCGGCTCCGTGGACAACGCGACGTCCACGCACCCGGTCGGCATCGCCTACGGCGGGGGCAGCCTGGTGGTGGTGTCCAGCCGCGGCGCCGCCTCCGTGCGGACGCCGGCCGGGGCGTGGATCGGCGGCGTCTCGACCGGCGTGCGCCGTGCCGTGAGCCTGGGCTGGGACGGCGACAGGTTCATCGTGCTCGGCGACGACGAGCGCTGGCATCCCGGCTTCTTCTCCGTGCCACCGGAGAACGCGCTGATCGCCACCAGCCATGACGGGCTCGAGTGGACGGTGCAGGCCGTGATTCCCGACGGCTCGACGCCGGGTCACGGCAGCATCGCCGTCGCCGGCGACGCGCGGATCGCGGTCGGGGTCATGATGGGCTTCTACTCGCCGAGCGGCGGCGGCGAGGTGGACTTCGCTCTCGGCGTCTCGAACGACGGCGTGACCTGGGAGGTGGTCACCGGCGGCCCGAACCTGCAGATGGCCGACTGGACTGGCGATCGCTTCCTCGCAATGGACTCCGGGACCTCGATTTTCGGTGGTCGTGGCCCGTTCCTGACCAGCCGGGACGGGCGCACCTGGGAGGAGACCGGTCTGTCAACCCTCGTCAACCTGCGCGACCTCGCCTGCAGCGCCGGGCGATGCCTCGGGGTCGGCGCCTCGTCACTGGTCGAGGTCGACCTCCTGAGGGGGTCGGTGGTCGAGGTCCCGGGCCCGCCAGGGCTCGGACTCCGTGCCTGCTCCTGCTCTGACGATCGCTGCGTCGTCGTGGCGGAGGAGGGGACGATTCTCGTCACCGAGGTCCCGGGAGCGTGGCGCGTGGCGCGAAGCGGTCGCGTGCCGGACCTCGCGGCGGTGGCCGAGCACGACGGAACCTGGGTCGCGGTCGGCTCGCCGCGATACCCGTCGAGCTCCGTGCTGTACAGCCATGACGGAATCGCCTGGCAAGCCGGCCAGGTGCCGGACCCGGCGGTGGCCCTGACCGATGTCGCGTGGGCGGGCGGCGCCTTCGCCGCCGTTGCGAACGGGGGGCTGATTCTGGAGAGCGCAGGCGGCGCGGCATGGCGGCGGGTAGCTTCGCCGGTGTTGGAGCCACTGCGGGCGGTGGCGGGGAACGGGCAGAGCGCCGTCGCCGTGGGCGGCCTCGACCGAGGCGTGGTGCTCCGCCGGGCGCCCTCCGGTGAGTGGCGCGAGCTGCCGATGCGGGCGCCTCCCCTGCATGACGTCGCCTGGGACGGCCGGCGCTACCTCGTCGCTGGAGACACCGGAACCCTGCTCGAGAGCCCTGACGGCCGCGAGTGGACCACCCTCCGCGGGCTGGCCGCGGACGACCTGCGGTGGCTGGCGAGCAACGGGCATCGGCTGTTCGTCGGCGGCGACCAGGGTACTCTGACGACGGTCGACGGCGTCAGCTGGCAGCCGGCAGCCTCCGCGCCTGCCTCGGCCATCGACTGGACCGGCCGTGGTTTCATGGCGACCAGCCAGAACCGGTGGAGCCCGGACGGGTTGACTTGGGGTTCTTCAGGGATGTGGGTTTCCGGGTTGACCTCCGCCCACTCGGCCGCGGGAACCACGGTAGCGGTCGGCGGTCGGGGCCGCGTCATCCGCCGGGCCGGCCCGACCCTGGTGGACGCTCCCGGGCCCTGGAAGGCGTTGATCCCGGTCCTGGCCTCCACCGACGGCCGGGGTGGGTCGACCTGGAGCAGCGAGCTCTGGGTTGGGAGCCTCGGCGCCGGTTGGCCAAGCACGCCGCCGACCGCCTTGCTCCTCGACGGCGCGCCGTCCGGCGGTCGTGCCGAAGCGCGAGACCTCCCGGTAGAGAGATTCAGTCATTTCCGGGATCCCCTGGCGGGAATGTTCGGCCGGCCGGAAAGCGTCGGGGCCCTGCTCCTGGCGGCTGACGAACCCCACCTTCTCGGGGCTTCGGTGGTCGGGTCCTCGGGTTCCCGGCACTACCGTCAGCTGGTGCCGGCAGCGAGAATCGATGACGACAGGGCGCCGCAGCTGCTGCCGCTGCTCGGGGCGACGGCGGCGACGCGGGTCAACCTGGCACTCGTCAATCCCCACGGCCAGCCGGTCGAGACGTTGCTCGAGGTTGTGGCGGACGACGGCGTGGTGCGCGGCCGGCTGTCGGTGTGGCTGGCGCCCTGGAGCAGCCGGCTCGTCACTGACGTGGTCCGCCGGGCGACCGGCGGCGACGAGCTCTCTGAGCCTCTGCTCCGCGTCGTGCCCCTCGACGGGAGACCGGCGCCGGTGTCGCTGGCCTCGATCGTCGACATCGCCAGCGGCGACCCGATCACCGTCACCCCGGCGGCGGTCACCGACGAGGCCCTCGCGGTGCCGGTGGTCGCCCACAACCCGGGCTTTGGCGCGTCGCTCTGGCGCTCGGATCTCATGCTGCACAACCCGGGGCCCTTCGCCGCCCGCTTCCGCCTCGAGATGCGGTCGTCACCGGACTGGCAGACGGTCCACACGACACCATGGCTGCAGCTTGCCGCCGGCGCCTCGGTGCGCTACCGGGACGTGGTGGAGCGCCTCTTCGGGCTGAGAGGCACAGGATGGCTGCGGGTCGCCCTGAGCTCGGGTTGCCTCGCCGGTGTCAGCCGGACCTACGACGTGGCGGCTCCGAGCCCCCTCGGCCACCCCGTACCGGCGATCGACGAGGCCCTGCTCGGAGGTGAGGACTCGGTCTGGGCGGTCGGGCTGCGCCTGTCGCGCAACCCGAACCGCGGCTTGCGGACGAAAGTCGGCGTCACCCACGTGGGGCGCCGGGTGGGTGGCGCAGTCGTGGACGTGGTGCGGGCGGAGGACGGCGCCCGTCTCAAGAGGTTGAACCTTCCGCTCCGCGACGGACAGCAGCGGTTCGTGACACTTCGGCCCGGGCCGGGCTGGTTTCCCGCGGGCCGATCGGAGGTCGAGGTGGTCCTGGAGGCCAGGATCCTCGCGCCCCCGGGATACCGAGGGAGCACGATCGTCTTCGGCTCCACCGTCGACGCCGCCACCGGAGACGCACAGCTGGTCGTCGCGGGACCCGCCCCCTGACGCCGCTCGAGCCCGGTGCGGTGGTGGCGCTCGTCACCGACGGGCCGGTCGCCAGGTCTGATGATCGAGAAGCCCCCCGCTCGTCTCCGGAGGTGACATGCCCCGAGCGATGCTCCTTCTGCTCGTGATGCTGGCGGTGGCCGGCGCCAGGGCCGCCGACCTCGTGGTGTACGACGACGCTCTCGGCGCCGGGTTCGAGGACTGGAGCTGGGCAGAGCACAGCCTGACGGGAACCTCGCCGGTGCACGCCGGCAGTGCCGCGGTGTGGTTCGAGCCCGACGGCTGGGCGGCCCTGTGGTTCAAACACCAGGGTGTGCTCGAGGCCGCGGACTACGAGGCCTGCCGCCTGTGGTTGCACGGCGGCACTGCCGGTGGCCAACAGCTCCGGCTGCACCTGTGGCTGGGGAACACCGGCGTGGGCGACGTTGCGCTGGACGCGTACCTGCCTGGCGGCATTCTGCCGGCAGGGAGCTGGGTGCAGGTGACGCTGCCGCTGGCGGACCTCGGCCTGACCGTCGGGCCCTTCGACGGCATTGTGCTCCAGGCGGACACCGCCGGCGACCAGGGGCGGGCCCATCTCGACGACCTGGTCCTGGTGCAATCCTCGAGCCCGCCGCCGTCCGGTGGCGAGGTGACCGTGGCGATCCAGGCTCTGACCGGCGGCAGGCCGATCGACCCGAGGATCTACGGCGTCAACTTCGGCGACTTCGCGGCGGGTGGGCCGCCCTACCCGGTCAGGCGCTGGGGCGGCAACTCGACGACCCGCTACAGCTGGCGGGCGGACGTGCACAACACGGCGTCGGACTGGTTCTTCATGAACATCCCATCGGACCACCCGGACCCGTCCCAGCTGCCGGCCGGCTCGATGTCGGACCTGTTCGTCGCCGACACTCTCGGCGCGGGCGCCCAGCCGATTCTCACGATGCCGATCCTGGGCTGGGCGCCGCGCGAAGAGAGGGTCAAGCAGTGGGGCTTCTCAGTGGCTGACTACGGCGCCCAGGACGTCACAGAGTGCAGCCTCTTCGGGTCGAACCCTCCGGCCTGGTGCCAGCCCGACGCCGGCAACGGCGAGTGTGCGAGCTCGGGCAACGGCACGGCGTTCTGCGTCGGGGGGCGGATCGTCGGCAACGACCCGGCCGACACCTCGATCCCGATCACCCCGGGCTACGTCGGCGATTGGGTCGACCACCTGGTCGCCACTCACGGCGCCGCCGATGCCGGCGGGGTTCGCCTCTTCGCCCTCGACAACGAGCCGATGCTCTGGAACAGCACCCACCGCGACGTCCACCCCGAGCCTGCGACATACGACGAGGTCTGGCAGGAGGGCTTGGCGGTGGCGCGCGAGATCAAGGCGCGCGACCCGGGCGCGCAGGTCCTCGGCCCGGTGGTCTGGGGCTGGTGCGCCTTCTTCACCTCGGCGGCCGACGCTGCCCTCGGTGGCTCGTGCGTCGACGGGCCGGACCGCCAAGCCCATGGCGGGCTTCCCTTTCTCGAGTGGTACCTGGGCGAGATCTGCGCCGAGCAGACGGCCACCGGGGTGCGGCCGGTGGACCTGCTCGACCTCCACTTCTACCCCCAGGGTGGGGTCTCGGGTCTTGGCGGCGACGGTGAGGACCCGACCACCGCGGCCCGCCGCCTGCGCTCGGTCAAGGAGCTCTACGACCCGGCCTACTTCTCCGAGTCGTGGATCAACGCCCCGGTCGAGCTGCTGCCGATGGTGCGGCGCTGGATCGACGCCCGCTGCCCGGGCGTCGGGCTCGCGCTGACCGAGTACCGCTGGGGCGCCGACGACGGACCGACCGGGGCGCTGGCCCAGGCCGAGGTGTTGGCGATCCTCGGCCGCGAAGGAGTGGACGTCGCCACCCGCTGGGTCGCGCCCGAGCCAGGTACCCGCACCGAGGACGCCTTCCGGCTCTTCCTCGACTACGACGGCGCGGGCGCGGCGGTGGTCGGGAGGAGTGTGCCCGCGGCGAGCTCCGACGTCGATGCCGTCGGCGCCTACGCCGTGCGCGCCCCGGACGACCGCCTGCTCGTCGTGCTGGTCAACAAGGACCTCGTCAGCCGCCCGACAACCCTGAGCTTCGGGGTCGCCACCACCGGTACGGCCCGCCTTTTCGGCTTCGACGGCTCGAACCCTCTCGGTCCCCGCGGCACGCTCCCGGTCGCCGACTCGACCCTCGCACTGGACCTCGTACCCCGCTCCGCCACGCTCGTCGAGATCCCGCTGCCGTCGTCGCTGATCTTCGCCGACGGCTTCGAGAGCGGGGGTACGTCTGCCTGGTGAAGCCCGAGGCAGCCTTCTGAACGACCCGTCACCGGTGGTGGTTCTTCGGAATCGACCGTGGCAGCCTTCTGAACGGCCCGTCGGCCTGCGGCCGCCGAACCGTCCAGAAGGGTAGAGGATCCCAGCTGTGCCACTCCCGGATCGCAACTCCACCCATACTGCGACAATTCTTGGCAGATTCCAACTCAAAGTATTCTTGGGAAGTGACTTATCGACCTGAGTCGGAGCTCGCGCCGCCCCTCTCCTCTGCGCCCCTCTGCGTCCTCTGCGTATTCCGATGATCCCGAGGGCTGGACCCGGCGCTCGATCGGCAGCGTCGCCCGGATGGGCCGCTTCTCGTCGGACCGCTCGATCCGGGAGTACGCCGACAGGATCTGGAACGTCAGCCCGAGCACGGCACGGTGATTCCCATTCTGCGGACCCTCGGCACGGTCGTGAGGGAATCTCCCGCGGGGTCCGTGCGATTCACAGGGATGTTGGCGTTTCCCGACATGAGAAGGAGGGATCGGACAATGCGACGGATCGCGGTCTTCGTGGCGGCGGCGGCGGTGGTCTTCTGGTTCGTACCGGGGGTGACGGCGGACGAGGCGTCGAGTGTTTCCGGGCAGCTGACAGTCGAGGGAGAGACCATCTCGCCATCCAGCGCGGTGGCGGTGTGGACCGTGAGCACCGGCTGGAATGCCGGCGAGCGTCAGCTCGAGATCGTCATGGCGCCGGGCGCGGTGAGCAGCGAGGGCGCGGAGCGCGCGCTCGAGCCCAAGGACGCGGTGCGGCGCAGCGTCGACGGCGACCTCGTCGAGCTCACCCTGGGCGCCGACGGCTCGCTGCAGATGGTCTACGCCTTCCTCGTCGAGGGCAGCCGCAACTACGGCTTCGGCAGCGGCGGCAAGGCCGACGTGACGATCGCCGACGGCCGGGTGTCCGGCCGCGTCTACACCGAAGGCGAGGAGTCGATCGGTGACACGCCGATCTCTTTCGACCTGAAGTTCGACCTGCCGATCCTGGCCGGGCGCGCGCCCGGGAAGCCTCTCGATGCCGGCGGCGGCGACGCCGGGGCGGCCTACCTCGCGCTGATCGCCGCGCAGCACGCGGGTGACGTCGAGACGCTGAAGCGGCACGGGGATGCGGCGATGGCGGACAACCTGGCCAACCTCGACCCCGAGTACGGCGGCTGGATGCTGGACTCGATCAAGGAGATGGCCAACCAGGACATGGTGGTGACCGGCGGCGAGCTGTTCGACGGCTGGGCGATCCTGAATGTCACGGGCAAGGACTGGTCGGGCAGCAAGGTCGAGGGCCGGGTGAAGATGGAGAGGAACGGCGAGCACTGGCGTCTCGCCGAGGAGAGCCTGTCCATGATCTGGGAGTAGCGCCGATCTCCAGGCCCCTCGGGGGCGATCGCATGGTGCGCGTCCCGGCACCTTCGCGGCCGGTTCTACCGGCGCGTTCGGCGGTGCTGACGGAGCCGGAGGCGGCGCCGCAGTGACGGCGACTCGACCTCGGCCGCCCCGAGCTCGAGGTCGCCGCGCTCGACGAGGGCCGCGAGCACCCACGCCCTGACGCCCGGGTGGGGGCAGGCCGCCAGCAGGGCCAGCAGAT
>CAZKKP010000035.1:0-16652 GCA_964553295.1 uncultured Thermoanaerobaculia bacterium
ATGTTCACGTGCGGCTTCGTCCGCTCGAACTTCTGCTTGGCCATCCTTGCCTCCCTCTGGGTTGGTCGCCTGGTGGTCCGCGAGGTGACGGACCGGCGGGTTGATTGAAGTGGAGTGAGAAAACTCGACGAACCGACGGTGAAACACTGAGTGGAGCCCACGACCAGACTTGAACTGGTGACCCCGTCCTTACCAAGGACGTGCTCTGCCGACTGAGCTACGTGGGCCCGTGAGGTCGTTGACGGACGATGGAGCGGGAGACGGGGCTCGAACCCGCGACCAACGGCTTGGAAGGCCGTGACTCTACCACTGAGTTACTCCCGCTCGGCGACGACATCGGAGAATGAATGGTGCAGGCGGATGGATTCGAACCACCGTAGGGCGATGCCCGGCAGATTTACAGTCTGCTGCCTTTAGCCACTCGGCCACGCCTGCACGGCATGCCTCAGTATGGAGCTGGCGAAGGGACTCGAACCCGCAACCTGCTGATTACAAATCAGCTGCTCTACCATTGAGCTACGCCAGCAGTTGCCGCCGACTCCCGATTCCGCGCTCGGTTGCAAAGAACACACCACTGCCGTTCGCAGTGGGATGCGGAAGGTAGCACAGGAGTCGCCACGATGCAACCCCCGCAGGCGCCATTTTCGGGCGACCTCGGACCCCCCTGGAGGCCCTCAGGACGACGGGCGCCGGCCCCGGCTCAGCTCGTACAGCAGCACCGCGGCCGACACCGAGAGGTTGAGCGATTCGACTCCGTCGGCCATCGGTACCGCCACCCACTCGTCGACCCGGCTCCTGGTCTTGGCCCGCAGGCCGCGCTCCTCCGCGCCGACTGCGAGCACCCAGCGGTCGGCAGTGCCGACCTCAGCCACCGGCCGACCACCGGCGTCCGCGCCGAACACCCAGTAGCCGTCGCCCTGGAGTCGGCCGAGTACGTCGGCGGCAACGGTGGCACGCACCACCGGCAGCCGCTCGAGCTGACCAGCAGCGGCCCGCGCGACAGCGCCACCCAGGGGCGGCGCCGCCGGACCGGCGATGACGACGCCGTCCATCGCGAACGCGGCGGCGGTCCGGATCACCGCGCCGAGGTTGTGGGGATCGGTCACGCTGTCGAGGAGGAGCAGCCGGGCCGGTCGGTCAGGGGGCGCGATGACTGCCTCCAGGACGGTCCAGCGCACCGGCCCGGTCCGTGCCGCGCAACCGGTGTGGGCGACCCCCGAGGAGACCTGCTCGAGACGGGCCCGCGGCACTGCCTGTACAATCACCTGGCGCCTGCGGGCGGCTTCTTCGACGCGGCGCATCCGCCCGTCGCGCCGCCCTTCCTGGAGCCACACGACCTCGACCGGCCGCTCGCCCTCGAGCACCGCCAGCACGGCGTGGAACCCGACGACCCACTGCGAGTCGGTCACCCCGCGAGCTCCTCGAGCAGAACCACCGCGAGTGCGGCGAGCCCTTCCATCCGTCCCGTCCAGCCGAGACCTTCAGTGGTGGTGGCCTTGACCGAGACCCGGTCGACCTCGACCCCGAGCAGCGCCGCGAGACGCTCCCGGAGGCGCTGTCGGTGGCGCGCGATGCGCGGCCTCTCGCCGACGATCGTCAGGTCGCAGTTCACCAGGCCGAACCCGGCCTCCGCCACCCGCCGCACGGCGTCGCCGAGGAACACCCTCGAGTCCGCTCCCCGCCAGCGCGGGTCGTCAGCGGGGAAGTGCTGGCCGATGTCGCCGGCAGCGATCGCCCCGAGCAGGGCGTCTGTCACGGCGTGGAGGGCAACGTCGGCGTCGGAGTGACCTTCCAGACCGACCTCCCCCTCCAGCAGGAGCCCGCAGAGCCACAGCTCCCGATCGGCCCGAAAGCGATGCACGTCAAATCCCTGACCGATCCTCGGCATCGCCGTCAGCCCTCGGCCAACAGCGCCCGGGCGACGAGCAGGTCGGCCGGCGTGGTGATCTTGGGGTTGGGGAAGCGGGCGAGCACGGTGCGTACGCGCAGCCCCAAAGCCTCGAGCATGGACGCCTCGTCGGTCCACAGCCGGTGCCAGTCGCAGGCCTCCCAGGCCCGTTCGAGGGCCCTGATCCGGAAGACCTGCGGGGTCTGGGCGAGGCGGAGCCGGTCGCGGTCGAGGGTCTCGACGACGCGACCGCCGGGATCGACCCGCTTGACGGTGTCGACGACCCGACCACACAGGATCGACGCCTCGGCGTCCTCGATCGCGGCCACGGTCGCGACGACGTCCGCGGGATGCACCAGCGGCCGTGCGGCATCGTGGATGACAACCACCTCGGCGCCCCGACCGGCCGCGGCCGCGACCCCGAGGCGGACGGAGTCCTGGCGCCGGTCACCGCCCTCGACCAGCACGACGCCCGGTCTGCGGGTCTCCAGGAAGGGCTGCCAGTGGGCGAGCCGGGCCCCGGACAGCACGGCCACCGTCGGCGCCGTCGGGCACGCCTCCGACAGCGCTCGGATCGAGCGCTCCAGGACGGTCTCCGACCCCAGCCTCTCGGCGAGCTTGTCGCCGCCGTAGCGGCTGCCGGAGCCGGCCCCGACGACCACGACGACGAGGCTCACGCCGAACTCCGGCGGCAGCGACAGCAGCCGGGTGGGCCCTCGCCGGAGAAGGCGCGATCCAGCCGGCACGACGGGGTCGACGGGGGGCGCCGGCGCGCTGCCCGGGTCATCAGACCTCGAGGATCTCCTTCTCCTTGCGGGCGACCGTCTCGTTGATCTTGCCGACGTAGGTGTCGGTCAGGTTTTGGATCGAGTCCAGACCCTCGCGCATCTGGTCCTCGGAGATCTGCTTGGACTTCTCCAGCTTCTTGACCCTGTCGTTGCCGTCGCGGCGTACCTGGCGGACCGCGTTTCGGGCATTCTCCGCGAGCTCGTAGGCCACCTTGACCAGGTCGCGGCGCCGCTGCTCGGTGAGCGACGGCACGTTGAGCCGGACGACACGCCCGTCGTTGTTCGGGGTCATGCCGAGGTTCGACTTGAGGATCGCCTTCTCGATAGTGGCGAGCATCTTCGGCTCCCACGGCGCGATGACGATCGTCTGCGGGTCGGGCACGGTCAGGTTGGCGACCTGGTTGAGCGGGCTCGGGGTCCCGTAGTAGTCGACCTCAATGCCGTCCACCAGCGCCAGCGAGGCCCGGCCGGTCCGCAGCCTGACCAGCTCGCCCCTGAGCGCTTCGACGGCGCCCACCATGCGCCTCTCGACGTCCTTGAGCACCTCGTTCATGTGACCTCCCCGGGGCCGACGAGCGACCCCACGTCCTCACCCAGCACCGCCCGCCGCAGGTTTCCGGCGGTGCGGATGTTGAAGATCTGGATCGGGATCTGGGTCTCCATGCAGAGCGAGATGGCGGCCGCGTCCATCACGCGCAGCCCGCGCCGCAGCACCTCGCCATAGCTCAGCCGGGACAGCAGCCTGGCGTCGGCGTCGGTCGCAGGGTCGGCGGTGTACACCCCGTCCACCTTGGTCGCCTTGATCAGTACGTCGGCCTGGATCTCGTTCGCCCTGAGCGCCGCGGCCGAGTCTGTGGTGAAGAACGGGCTGCCGGTGCCGGCGGCAAACAGCACCACCCGGCCCTTCTCGAGGTGACGCAGGGCCCGCCGACGGATGAACGGCTCCGCCACCTGGTGCATGTCGATCGCGGTCTGGACGCGGGTCGGGATGCCGAGCTGCTCGATCGCCGACGACAGAGCGAGCGCGTTGATCACCGTGGCCAGCATGCCCATCGAGTCGCCGGTGACGCGGTCGATCCCCTGCTCGTGGGCGGACACCCCGCGGATGATGTTGCCGCCGCCGACCACCACCGCGACCTGCACCCCGAGGGCGAACACCGACTCGATCTCGGTGGCGGTCGCCCGGACCACCGCCGGCTCGATGCCGAAGGGCTGCGACCCCATCAGGGCCTCGCCCGACAGCTTGACGAGGATCCGTCGGTAGCGTGGCTCGGCTTCGTCCATCGCGTCTGTCAGCCTGCAACCTCTCCGAGCTTGTAGCGCACGAACCTGGTCACTGTGGCGTCCGGGCCGCAGCTCGACTGCAGGTATTGTGCCACGGACTTCGACGGGTCCTTGGCGAAGGGCTGCTCGAGCAGCACCGACTGCTCGAAGAACTTCTCCATCTTGCCGACCACGATCTTCTCGGCGATCTGCGCCGGCTTGCCCTGGGCAAGCACCTGCTGCAGCGCGATCTCCCGCTCGGAGTCGAGCAGCTCGGACGTGACCTCCTCCCGGCGCACGAACCGGGGGTCGGCGGCGGCGATGTGGAGGGCGACGTCGTGCAGCGCTTCGGTGCTCGCCGCGGCCGTCGCCTCGACGACGACCCCGATGCGACCGCCCATGTGCACGTAGGACTCGAGCCGGTGGCCAGGCGCGGCGGTCACGACCTGGCAGCGGTTGAGCACGATGTTCTCGCCGATCACCGCGACCTTGAGGGAGATCGTCTGCTCGACGGTGTGCTCGGGATCGAGGACGAACGGCAGTGCCTTGAGCTCGTCGACCGCCGAGACGCCCGCCTCGAGGGCCTGGCGCGCCAGAGCCTCGGCGAACTCCCGGAACTCGGCCAGCTGCGACACCGGCTCGGTCTCACAGTTGAGCTCGAGGACGGCGAGCCGACCGGCATCGCCGACGACCGTGATCCGACCGTCGTTGGCGGCCCGCCCGGCCCTCTTGGCCGCCGCCGCGAGGCCCTTGGTGCGAAGCACCTTGATCGCTCCCTCGACGTCGCCGTCGGTCTCGGTCAGGGCGCGTTTGCAGTCCATCATCCCGGCTCCGGTCCGGTCCCGGAGCTCCTTCACGGCCTGTGCAGTGATCGCCATTCTTCCACCTCGTGTAGTGAAGGGGCCAGGTGCGAGTGGCGCCTGGCCCCGGGGAATGCTGCCGGCTCAAAGGAGCCGGGCTCAGCTCTCGTCGCTGTCGAGCTCGTCGAACGACGTCCCGAGTTCCGGCCCTGGCGCGGCCGCGGCCATCTCGTCCAGCACGGGCTCGCCCTCGTCCGCCGCCGTCGGCGCGACCGCCGCCACCGCGTCGCGGCCGACGAACCTCTCGTCGGCGAGGTTCAGGCCCTCCAGCACGTTGTCCGCCACCCGGGAGGTGAACAGGCGGATGGCCCGGATCGCGTCGTCGTTGCCCGGGATCGGGAAGTCGACCTCTTCCGGATCGCAGTTGGTGTCGACCACCGCGACCACCGGGATACCGAGGCGGTTGGCCTCCTTGACCGCGATGTGCTCGTGCACCGTGTCGATCACGAACAGGGCGTCGGGCAGACCCTCCATGTCCTTGATCCCGCCGAGGGCGCGCTCCATTTTGCGACGTTGGCGCTCGAGCCGTATCCGCTCCTTCTTGGTGAGGTGCGAGTCCTCGTTCGCCAGCACCCCCTCGATCTCCTTGAGGCGCTCCACTGACTTCCGGATGGTGCGGAAGTTGGTCATGGTGCCGCCCAGCCAGCGGTGGTTCATGTAGAACATCCCGCAGCGGTTGGCCTCCTCGCGGATGGCGTCCTGGGCTTGCCGCTTGGTGCCGACGAACAGCACGTTGCGGCCGTTGGCCGCCAACCCGCGGACGAACTCGCCGGCCTCCTCGAAGTGCTGCAGGGTCTTCTGCAGGTCGACGATGTGGATGCCGTTGCGCTTGCCGAAGATGTACGGCTTCATCTTCGGGTTCCAGCGCCTGGTCTGGTGACCGAAGTGGACGCCCGCCTCGAGCAGCTCCTTCATCTGAATCGATGCCACGACTGACTCCCTTACCGCTTCGAGAACTGGAAGCGCTTCCGCGCCTTGGGCTGGCCGTACTTCTTGCGCTCGACCTTGCGAGCGTCCCGAGTCAGGAAGCCCGCCGCCTTGAGCCGCGGCCGGAGCTCGGCGTTGTAGTCCAGCAGCGCGCGCGCGATTCCGTGCCGGATCGCGCCGGCCTGTCCGGCCGGGCCGCTGCCGATCACGTTGACCAGGATGTCGAAGCGGTCGTTGGTCTCGGTCAGCAGCAGCGGCTGCCGGATGACCATCTTCAGCACCTGGTTCGGAAAATACTCGTCGAAGTCGCGCCGGTTGACGGTGATCTTGCCGGTGCCCGGACGCAGGTACACCCGGGCCGTCGCCGTCTTGCGCCGCCCGGTGCCATAGTACTGGATCTCAGCCACGAACTCCCCCTCTCTCACAGGCTGTAGGGCTTCGGCTGCTGGGCCTCGTGGGGGTGCTCGGCGCCCCCGTAGACCTTGAGCTTGCGCAGCAGCTTGCGGCCGAGACGGTTCTTCGGCAGCATCCCCCAGACGGCCGCCCTGATGACTCGCTCGGGGTACTTCTCGAGGCGCTCGCGAGCGGTCTCGACCTTCAGGCCACCGGGCCGCCCCGAGTTCCGGAAGTACTGCTTGTCGTCAACCTTGCGTCCGGTCAGGCGAATCCTGCCGGCGTTGACGACGACCACGAAATCACCGGTGTCGAGGTGCGGCGTGAACATCGGCTTGTGCTTGCCGCGCAGAAGGCTCGCCACCTGCGTGGCAAAGCGCCCCAGGACGCGGTTGGAGGCGTCCACCAACCACCACTCGCGCTCGATCTCGCCCGGCTTGGGAACGTAGCTCTTCATCGCTCGCTTCCTTTGCGTGCATGGGCCCTGCGGACGCAGGGGAGGGAGACTCTACCCCAGCGGTCGGTGGGTGTCAAGAATCCGCGGACTCCGATCCGACCGCCGGCGCGGTCTCGGCGGGGAGGGCCCGCCCGCGGTCGCCGGGCAGGTCGTGCAGGCTGCCCGGACCGACCCAGAGGTGGAGGAAGTGGTCCGTGACCTGGACGGTCAGGATGCGCAGGGCCAGCTCGGCGGGCAGCCACCTTCGGAGGTCGACGACCACGATCCCGGAGCCGGGGAGAACCGTCACCAGCTCGGGGAAGCGGCGCCGGATCGCGCCGAGGACGACCCGCCGCGGGATGCGAAGTCCTGCCGAGGCGGTGACCCGAAGCACCCGTAGCCCCAGGTGACGGCTGCGCAGCCTGAACTCCCCCAGCTCGACCGCAACCCGGGTGCGAAAACCCCGCCAGGGAACCACTCCCTCAACCCGCAGACGGTCCCCCGAGCCAGAGAGGCCCAGGTCCTCGAGGCCGCCCGGTCGTTCCAGACGGCGCCTCAGGTGAGCCACCACCGGCGCCAGGTTGAGCACCAGGTGGATCCCATCCCAGCGCGCGAGGGGCAGTCCGTCGACGGCGTCGGTCATCCATAGCAGTATAAGTACCCGACCTCGATTTCCCAATCCGCTGTTCCTATACTGTCCGCCATGGTGCACGCGCAGCGTCTGTTGGAACTCGTCAACGGCTTCCCCTCGGCGCCGGTGGCGCTGGTCGGCGACCTGGTGCTCGACCGCTTCATCCTCGGGTCGCCCAAGCGGATCTCCCGCGAGGCGCCGGTAATCATCCTGCGCCACGAGGGGCAGCGCGACGTACCGGGAGGCGGCGCCAACGCGCTGGCCAACCTGGCAGCCCTGGAGGTGCCGACGCTCCCGGTGGCGGTGGTCGGCGACGACGAGCCGGGACGCGCCCTGTGCGGGGTGCTCGCGGAACGCGGCCTCGACCTGGCACATGTCGTCGTGGTTGGCGGCTATCGCACGCCGACCAAGGTGCGGATCCTCGGCGGTGGCCCCTCGTCCCTCAAACACCAGGTGGCGCGATACGACATCGAGGACCGGCTGCCGCCGGGCGGACCCTGGGTCGCCGAGCTCGAGCGCCAGCTCGGGCGGGCGTTGGACGGCGTAGGCGTGGTCGCGATCTCGGACTACGGCTACGGCACCGTCGGACCCGACACGGTGGCGAGGATCCGCGACCGCGTCGGTCCCGCGACGTCGATCTGCGCCGACTCGCGGTATCAGCTGAACCGCTACCGCGGTCTCACCGGAGCGACCCCCAACCTGGAGGAGCTCGAAGCCTGCGCCGGCCGTCCTCTGCAGTCGGACGACGAGGTCGCGGCAGCGGCGGAGCAGCTGCGCCGACGCCTCGGCGCGCGATTCCTGCTCGCGACCCGCGGCAACCGCGGCATGTCGCTGGTCGAGGACGGCGCGCCGACCCATCACATCGCGGTGCACGGCGGCGACGAGGTTGCCGACGTCACCGGCGCCGGCGACACCGTGCTCGCCGTGCTGTCCGCCGCCCTCGCCGCCGGGGCGAGCCCCCGCGAGGCCGCGCACCTCGCGAACTACGCCGGCGGACTGGTGGTGATGAAGCTCGGCACCGCCACCGTCAGCCGCGATGAGCTGCGGGCCGCCATCCGTGGCCAGGATGTCACCGGGGGAGGCGGGTGACCGACCCCGAGAGCAAGCTGCAGGACCTGGATGAACTCGCCTTCGAGTGTGTCGCCTGGCGTGCCGAGGGCCTCGAGGTGGTGCTCGCCAACGGCGCCTTCGACCTGCTCCACGTCGGTCATCTGCGATACCTCGCGGCGGCCCGCGCGCTCGGCGACCGCCTGGTGGTCGCGGTCAACTCTGACCACTCGGTCCGTCTGGCGAAGGGTCCGACCCGGCCAATCCTGCCCGAGGCCGAGCGCCTGGAGATCCTCTCCCACCTCTGGATGGTAGACCGCCTGTGCCTGTTCGACGACCCGACGGTGGCGCCGATCCTCGAACTCCTACGCCCGGCGGTCCACGCCAAGGGCACCGACTACACGGTCGAGACCGTGCCCGAACGGTCGGTCGTCGCCGCCTACGGCGGCCGCACCGCGATCGTCGGCGACCCGAAGGACCACGCGACCACCGACCTGATCGCGACGATCCTGGCGCGCTTCGCGGACACCGGGCCGACCGAGAACCGGGATCGGTCTTAGCACTGAGAGCCTGCGAGGATCTGGTCAATGCGGTCCATGCCGCATCATGAGAGCTTCTTTTCAGTAGTTTGCAAGCGGCCTTGAAAGCCGCCCCAGGACGCCCAGCACGAGAAGGACCGTGCGGCCGCAGACGGCCAGGACCCACCCGGCTGACCAGCCGGCACGCGACTCGGGGTTGGCCACTTCCATCTCGATCACGACTCGATCCCTCTCGGATGCGATCGCCGTTGAAGGCGCGCTACACTCCGCCTTGTGCGTCTGCTGATCATCCGGCTGTCCGCCCTCGGCGACATCGTCCACACCTGGCCCCTCGCCGAGGTCATCGGTCACCGGCGAAGCGACGTCCACGTGACGTGGGCGGTCGACGCGACCTTCCGGCCGATGGTCGACGGCCATCCCGCGGTCGACGAGGTGCTCGAGGTGAGCACCAGGACGTGGCGCCGTCGACCCCTGTCGGGGGTTGCCCGGACGGCGATCGCGGACCTCCGGCGTCGGCTGCGGGCCGGGGCCTACGACTTCGCCCTCGACCCCCAGGGGCTCGTCAAGTCGGCGTTGGTAGCTCGTCTCAGCGCCGCCCCGCGGCGAGTCGGACTGGAGCGTCCCTGGCGCCGTGAGCTTCTCGCCGGGCTGGGCTACACCGAGACCCTGCCGGGGGCCCACGGCGCACGGCACGTGGTGGCAACCAACCTCGAGCTGGTGCGCGCGCTGGGGGTCGAGCCGCCGACCGCGACGCCCGCTCCGGACGGGCGGTGGCTGCTCTCTGCGGGCCGCGCGACGCCCATCCCGGGCTGGTCCCGCACCGGCTTCGCCGCCATCCTCGCGGGCGCCGGCGGGCCCGGCAAGATCCTGCCGGCCGCGATCCTGGCCCGCGTCGCCGCCCAGCTCGAGGCAGCCGGTACGCCCGCGCTCGTGGTCTGGGGCCCCGGCGAGGAGGCCCGAGCCCGGGAGCTCGCGGCCGCCGCCGGCGGCGCCGCCGAGATCGCGCCGCCGACCGACCTGCTCCAGCTCGCGTGGCTCCTGTCGCGGGCTCGGGTGGTGATCGGTGGTGACACCGGACCGGTCCATCTCGCCGCCAGCCTCGGGGTGCCGACGGTGGGCTGCTACCTCATCACCGACTGGCGGCGGAACGGCCCCCTCGGCGAGCGGGTCGCGGTCGTGTCCGCGGCCGCGAGCAACGAGGCGCCCGCATCCACGGCACGGACCCGGAAGGTCCGCGACGTCGAAGTTGACGAGCTCGTAGCGGCGGCCCTCCGGGTACTCGCCTGAACGCCCCGCGCTCCGTCGAGCAAGACCGGACAGTCTGGTAGGATACCGCCATGCACGGAACACTCGGACCGGCGTCGGAAGTCGGCGACGGCGGCGCCCCGGGTGTTACACTTCTGCCTGATTCGTCAGGGGAAGCTACGGGGGATCGATGGCGCTGAGACTGGGAGAGCTCCTCACCAAGGCCAAGCTGATCACGCCGCAACAGCTGGACAAGGCTCTGGACGAGCAGAAACAGACCGGAGGCCGCATCGGCGAGCACCTGGTCCGGCTCGGATTCGTCACCGAAGAGGACATCCTCGACTGCCTGTCGCAGCAGTACGGGGTGCCGTCGATCAACCTCCGGCACTTCGAGATCGACGAGGCGATCATCCGCCTGATTCCCGCGGACGTCGCACGGAAGTACCAGTTCATCCCGGTGTCGAAGACCGGCGCCACCCTGACCGTCGCCATGTCGGACCCGACCAACGTGTTCGCCATGGACGACATCACGTTCATCACCGGCTACCGCGTCGAGCCGGTGGTCGCCTCGGAGGAGGCCCTCCGCGAGGCGATCGACAAGTACTACGGCACGACCCACGCTCTCGAGCTGAAGAAGGTCATGGAGGATCTGTCGACGGTCGAGGAGGCCTCGCTCGAGGTGCTCGAGGAGGAGGAGAACCTCGACGTCACCGACCTCGAAGCCTCTGCCGACGAGGCGCCGGTGGTGCGGTTGGTGAACCTGATCCTGACCGACGCACTCAAGCGGGGCGCCTCGGACATCCACGTCGAGCCCTACGAGAAGAGCTACCGGGTGCGCTTCCGCATCGACGGCATCCTCTACGAGATCATGAACCCGCCGATGAAGCTCAAGGAAGCCATCTGCTCACGCATCAAGATCCTGGCAAAGCTTGACATCGCCGAGAAGAGGCTGCCCCAGGACGGACGCATCAAGATCAAGATGAAGTTCCAGGGCAAGCTCAAGGAGCTCGACTACCGGGTGTCGACGCTGCCGACGCTGCACGGCGAGAAGATCGTCATGCGGCTGCTCGACAAGGACAACCTGATGCTCGACATGACGAAGCTGGGCTTCGAGAAGTCGAGCCTGAAGAACTTCGAGGAAGCGATCTTCCAACCCTACGGCATGGTCCTGGTCACCGGCCCGACCGGCTCGGGCAAGACCAACACTCTTTACTCGTCGATCTCCAGGATCAACACGCCCGAGGTCAACATCATTACCGCGGAGGACCCGGTCGAGTTCCAGCTGCCCGGAATCAACCAGGTGCAGATGAAGGAGTCGATCGGGCTCAACTTCGCAGCCGCCCTGAGGTCGTTCCTGCGCCAGGACCCCAATATCGTCCTGGTCGGCGAGATCCGCGACTTCGAGACGGCGGAGATCGCGATCAAGGCGGCCCTGACCGGTCACCTGGTGCTGTCGACGCTGCACACCAACGACGCCCCTTCGACCATCAACCGGCTGATGAACATGGGCATCGAGCCCTTTCTCGTGGCGACCTCGGTCAACCTGATCGTCGCCCAGCGGCTGATCCGGCGGGTCTGCCAGAAGTGCAAGCAGCCGGAGGATGTGCCGGTGCAGGCACTGCTCAACGTCGGCTTCTCGGAGGCCGAGGCGCCCAACATCCAGCTCTTCAAGGGACGCGGCTGCGATGTCTGCAACCAGCGCGGCTACAAGGGCCGGGTGGGCCTTTACGAGGTGATGAAGATCTCCGAGGATCTTCGCGAGCTGATCCTCTCCGGCGCCTCCGCCGTCGAGCTCCGCCGCAAGGCCATCGAGGAGGGCATGATCTCACTGCGCGAGTCGGGACTGCAGAAGATCAGGGACGGCGTCACCACCATCGAAGAGGTGGTTCGCGAAACGGTCCTGTAGACCGGGAAGACGAGGTCGCGATGTCGGTCAGCCTGCACCAGCTGCTCAAGACGATGGTCGAAAAGGGGGGCACTGACCTCCACATCACCACCAACTCGCCACCGTTGATCCGGATCGACGGGTCGTTGATACCGCTGCAGCAGCCGCAGCTCAATGCCGTCGAGACCAAGAAGCTCTCCTACTCGGTGCTCACCGATGCCCAGAAGCACCGCTTCGAGGAGCACCACGAGCTCGACATCTCGTTCGGCGTCAAGGGTCTCGCCAGGTTTCGCGCGAACATATACATGCAGCGCGGCGCGGTCGCCGGCGCCTTCAGGCGGATCCCGTACGAGATCCTCGGCTTCCGCGAGCTCGGCCTGCCCCAGGTGGTCGAGTCGCTGTGCTCCAAGCCACGCGGCCTGGTGCTCGTCACGGGTCCAACCGGGTCGGGTAAGTCGACCACGCTGGCCGCGATGATCGACAAGGTCAACCGCGAGAAACCCCTGCACATCCTGACCATCGAGGACCCGATCGAGTACCTGCACTCGCACAAGCGGGCCATGGTCAACCAGCGCGAGCTGCACTCCGACACCCACTCCTTCCCGGCGGCCCTTCGTTCGGTGCTGCGCGAGGATCCGGACGTCGTCCTGATCGGCGAGATGCGCGACCTCGAGACTATCGAGTCGGCGCTGCGCATCGCCGAGACCGGTCACCTCACCTTCGCCACGCTGCACACCAACTCGGCGCCGCAGACGATCAACCGCATCGTCGACGTCTTCCCGGAGCACCAGCAGGCGCAGATCCGCGCCCAGCTCAGCTTCGTGCTCGAGGGGATCATCTGCCAGACGCTGCTGCCGCGCGCGTCCGGGAAGGGGAGAGCCCTCGCCTGCGAGGTTCTCGTCCCAAGCTCGGCGATCCGCAACCTGATCCGCGAGGACAAGGTCCATCAGATCTACTCGATGATGCAGGCGGGTCAGCTCAAGCACGGCATGCAGACCTTCAACCAGTCCCTGGCGACGCTCTACCACCGCCGGATGATCTCCCTGCAGACCGCCCTGGGCTACAGCTCCATGCCCGACGAGCTGCAGGACATGATCAACCGCGGCGTCGGTGCACCGCCGGCGACCCCGGCAGCCGAACCCGGCCGGGTGAGGAGGACCTGACCATGCCGAGCTACGAATGGAAGGGCCGCGACCGCAACGGCAGTCCCCAGACCGGCGTGCTCATCGGGGACAGCAAGGACGCGGTGATCGCGGCGCTGCGCCGCCAGCAGATCGTCGTGACCACCGTCAAGGAGAAGGGCAAGGAGATCGCCCTGCCCAAGTTCGGCGGCGGCGTCAAGGCCAAGGACATCGCGATCTTCACGCGCCAGTTCTCGGTCATGATCGACGCCGGTCTGCCGCTCGTCCAGTGCCTCGAGATCCTCGGTCAGCAGCAGGAGAACAAGCGCTTCCAGAAGATCATCCTGCAGGTCCGCCAGGACGTCGAGTCGGGCTCGTCGCTCGCCGAGGCGATGCGCAAGCACCCGCAGGCCTTCGACAACCTGTACGTCAACATGGTCGCCGCCGGCGAGGCCGGCGGCATCCTCGACACCATCCTGCAGCGTCTCGCCAACTACATCGAGAAGACGGTCAAGCTCCGCCAGCAGGTGCGGTCCGCCCTGGTCTACCCGGTCGCGGTGGTCGCGATCGCGGTCATCGTGGTCTACATCATCCTGTGGAAGGTGATCCCGGTCTTCGCGACCCTGTTCGAGGGCCTCGGCGCCCAGCTGCCCTTCCTGACCCAGTTCGTGGTCAACATCTCGCGCTTCATCGGCAACTTCTGGTGGCTGATCACGATCGTCGTGATCGGCGGCATCTTCGCCCTGCGCCAGTACTACGCCACCGAGGCCGGGCGCTACCAGATCGACAAGATCATGCTCAAGACCCCGGTCTTCGGCCCGCTGCTGCGCAAGATCGCCGTCGCCCGCTTCTGCCGGACCCTGGGCACCCTCATGTCCTCCGGCGTCGCCATCCTCGAGTCCCTCGAGATCACCGCCCGGACCTCGGGCAACGCGGTGATCGAGGAGGCGATCCTGCAGGTGCGCAAGGAGGTCGAGGAGGGCAAGACGCTCGCCGAGCCGCTGGCCAAGACCGAGCAGTTTCCGCCGATGGTCTGCCAGATGATCGGGGTCGGCGAGCAGACCGGCGCCATGGACACCATGCTCAACAAGATCGCCGACTTCTACGAGGACGAGGTGGACGCCGCCGTCGAAGGCATGATGTCGCTGCTCGAGCCGATCATCATCTCCTTCCTCGGCGTCGTCATCGGCACCATCGTCGTCGCCATGTACCTGCCGCTGTTCACGCTGATCAACCAGATCGGGTGATGGCCGGGGCGGTCGCCACGGCCGACCGCAGCTCGGGCGGGACCTCGGTCCCGCCCGTTTCGCCGCCGTCGACGTCGGCCCTGCGCTGGCTGATCGGGCTCCGCCTGGTGGTCGTCTCGGCGCTGTTCCTCAGCGTGCTCGCGATCCAGTTCAACACCCGCCAGATCCTGCCGCTGCGCGACCTGTACGCGCTCATCCTGGTCACCTACGGGCTCTCCCTGGCCTACCTCGTGCTCTACCTGCGGCGCTGGCGGACGCGGCTCCAGGCGGTGGTCCAGCTCGTCGGCGACACCGCCGTGGTCACCGGCTTCGTCTACGTCACCGGCGGCGTCCACTCGCCGTTCTCCTTCCTCTACCTGATGGTGATCGTCGCCGCCGCGGTCCTGCTGCGCGGCGGCGGCCTCGCCTTCGCCGGCCTCGCCGCCATCGCCTACGGGGTGCTCATCGACCTGATGGTCTTCGAGATCGTGCCGGTGCCGCCGAACCTGAGCGGCGTCCGGGCAGCGCTGCCGACCTCCCGGGTGCTCTACCAGCTGCTGACCCACATGGTTGGTTTCGCGGCGGTCGCGGTGCTCGTGTCTTACCTGACCGAGTCCCTGCGCACCGCCACCAGCCGGCTCGCCGAGGAGCGCTCCCGGGCCACGCGCCTGCTCGCCCTGACCGAGCACGTGGTGCGGTCGGTCGCCTCGGGTATCCTCGCCACCGACCTCGATCACCGGGTGCTGCACGTCAACCCGGCAGGAGCGGCGATCCTCGGGCTCGAACTGTCCTCGGACTCGGCCACGGGTCGCCCGGTCGACGTTGTCATGCCGATCCAGGGGCCGAGCTGGGACAACCTGCTCTCCCGGGCGCGGTCACGTTCGCTGGTCCGCCTCGAGGCGGTTCACGCCCCCTCTGGTCACCGCCTGGGGCTGGGCCTGGGACCCCTGCGCAACGAGGACGGCGAGCTCGTCGGCTTCATCGTCAGCTTCCAGGACCTGTCCGAGGTGGAGCGCGAGATGGACCGGCGCCGCCTCCAGGAGCGAATGGCTGCGGTCGGCGAGATGGCGGCCCGGATGGCCCACGAGATCAAGAACCCCCTCGCCTCGATCTCCGGCTCGGCCCAGGTGCTCGCGTCGCGCGAGGCCACGGACGAGGCCGGTCGCCGGCTGCTGGAGATCGTCGTCAGCGAGTCACGTCGGCTGTCGGAGATCCTCGACGAGTTCCTCGGCTTCGCCCGGCCGCACGGCGGCAACCACGGACCCTGTAGACTCGCCCCCCTGGTGCGCGAGGTGGTCGACCTCCTCAGGCGTTCCTCCGAGGTCCTCGCCGGTCATCGCCTCACGGTCGCCATCACGGACGAGGTCATCGTGCTCGGCGACGAGGGCCTCCTCCGTCAGGTATGCTGGAACCTGTCCCGAAACGCGCTGCAGGCGATGCCCGACGGGGGCGACCTCAAGATCAGCGCCGAGGTGACCGAGTCCACCGTGGTGCTCTACTGGCGAGATACCGGCACCGGCATGTCCGAGGAGATGCGGCAGCAGGCCATCGAGCCCTTCGTCACCGGCCGCAGCGAGGGGACCGGCCTCGGGCTGGCGGTCGTGTACACCGCGGTGCAACAGCACGGCGGATCCCTCGACATCGACAGCCGACCCGGTCGCGGGACCACAGTCCGCGTCGAGCTCCCGCGGTGCGTCGAGGCCACTCCGTGAGCCACCGCATCCTGGTGGTCGACGACGAAAGGTCGATCCGCGAGCTGCTCACCATCCTGCTCGAGCAGGAGGGCCACGCGGTGGTGACGGCCGAGGGGGTGGCGACCGGCACTGCCGCCCTGCTGGAGCATCAGCCGGACCTCGTGATCTGCGACCTCAAGCTGCCCGACGGCAGCGGTCTCGAGGTGCTCGAGGAGGCGAGACGGCGGCAGCTGGGCTGCCCCTTCATCGTCATCACCGCCCACACGACGCCGCAGCACGCCCTCGAGTCCCTGCGTGCCGGCGCCGCCGAGTACCTCTCCAAGCCCTTCAACGTCGACGACCTCAAGCTCATCCTCGGCAAGCTGCTGCGGGCGCGTGCCCCGGCCGCTGCGGAGCTGGACGGCAGCACCGAGCTCATCGGCTCGAGCCCGCCGATCCGGCGGGGGCTGGAACTGGTGCCGCGCATCGCCGCCACCCCGTCCACGGTGCTGATCACCGGCGAGAGCGGCACCGGCAAGGAGCTCCTCGCCCGCGCCATCCACACAGCCTCGGCCCAGTCCCGCGGCCCGTTCCTCACGGTCAACTGCGGCGCCCTCCCGGAGGGCCTGTTGGAGTCGGAGCTGTTCGGCCACGCCCGGGGTGCGTTCACCGGAGCGGTCCGCGACCATCAGGGCCTGTTCGCCCAGGCACACGGCGGCACGATCTTCCT
>CAZKKP010000036.1:0-16353 GCA_964553295.1 uncultured Thermoanaerobaculia bacterium
TCGTCGGCCGGCAGGAGGACGGCGGCGCCGCCGGCTGCCTCGGGCAGTGCCCCGGCGTCGGAGGCGAGCACCGCGGCGCCGCAGGCCATCGCCTCGACCACCGGCAGCCCGAAGCCCTCGGTGAGGGAGGGGCAGGCGACGGCCAGGGCGCCGGTCATCAGGGCCGCGAGGTCGGGATCGGGAAGCCAGCCGGTGGCGCGCACCGGGGGCGCAGCCGACCTCACGGAGCCGGCGCCGACGACCACCAGCCGCACCCGGTCGTGGCCGGCGAGCGCCTCGGCGACGATGGCCAGCCCCTTGCGCCGACCGCCGGCGCCGGCGACCAGGAGCAGGTAGGGCGGCTCGAGACCGAGGCGCCTCTCGACCGCCGCCACGTTGTCGGGAGCGGCCGGTCGGAAGACCGCGGCGGGCGCCAGTGGCGCCACCGTCACCCGCGCCTCGGGGACACCGGTGAGGCGACAGACGTCGGCGGCGGTGGCCGCGGAGTTGGCCACAACCCGCGCCGCCTGCGGCAAACGTTTGGCGACCCGTCGCCAGTATCGGCGATGGCGCCAGGGGAGCGTCGCCGGATGGGTCAGGGCGACGAGGTCGTGAACCACCGCGACGACCGGCAGCCGGGTCCGAGGCACCACGCCGGTGGGCGACAGCAGGGCGTCGACCGGCTCGGCCGCGAGCGCCCGCGGCAGCCGGACGTCCTCCCACCACGGCCGGAGCACGGCGCGATGCGAGCCGGGCACGCGGCGCCAGGCGACCCCGTCGAATGCCGGCATCGTGCTCGGCACGTCGGTGACGAAGAGCAGCCACTCGAGCTGGGCCGCGACCTCGGGCAGCAGGGGCAGCACCGACTCGCCCCAGCGGCGAAGGCCGCCCACCGGTTCGAGCAGGCACCTGGCGTCGATCCCGACGCGCGGCCGCGGCGCGCTCATCGTCGCCGTTCCAGGGTCAGGCAGACGCCGCACGCACGGTCGCGCCGGTCGCTCGGCAGGGGTTGCAGCGAGCGCGCGGCGAGCCGCGGTGCGAGCCGGCGCAGCGGCCGCCGGAGCAGCCACGGCATGCCGTACCAGAGGCGGCTCAGCTCCAGGCCGGGCTCGGCCGCCAGGAACAGGGCGAAGGGCCCGCTGCCGCAGCCCATGTCGAGCAGCTCGAGGCCTGGCGCCAGGGCCAGCGCCCGGGTCGCCAGGGGGTACTCGATGCAGCGGAAGTAGTCGAGGGAGCGCACCGCCTCACGAGGCCCGAGACGGTCGTTGAAGCGCCGCACCTCGTCCACCAGTGCCATCGTTTCGTCGCGCATCGCGAGGCAGCGAGTCTAACCGATGTAGGGCGTCATCCCACGCTGCGATCCGGTCGCGGTACCATGGCGCTCGACTCGATGTCACCGCCGATGCCACCAGCCGTCGAGATCCGCTGCGACCCCGGACGTTTCGCCGAGCACGAGGCGCTCTACCTCGCCGTGCGCGAGCGCGAGGGGAGGGTGCTCGACGTCGAGCGGATCCGGGCGCTGCCGTCGCCGCCGAGCCCCCGGGTCGCGTGGGAGTGGCGGCTGCGCCGGGACGCGCTGCGCAGGCTCGAGCGCCACCTCGCGGCGCGGCCGACTGCCCGCCGGGTCCTCGACGTCGGGTGCGGCGTGGGCTGGATGACCGCACGCCTTGCCGGTGGCGGCGCCCGGGTGCTCGGGATCGACGTCGTGCGGCCCGAGCTCGAACGCGCGGGGTTGGCATTCGGCGATTCTGAGGGGGTGGCCTTCGCCTTCGCCGACGTCTTCGAGGAGGTCTTTCCGGAGGCGCCGTTTGACCTCGCCGTGCTGGCGAGCTCGGCGCAGTACTTCCCCGACCTGGCGAAGCTGCTCCGGCGGCTACTCCAGCTGACACGACCCGATGGCGAGGTGGTGGTCCTGGAAACGCCGTTCTACGATGCCCGCCGGTGCGCCGATGCCGCGGCGCGAACCCGGCGTCACTACGCCGCCCTCGGCGTCCCGGACATGGCCGGTCGCTACCACCACCACTCGTGGGCCGCACTGTGCGGCTTCACGGTCGAGGTGGTCTACGACCCACGGGCGCCGCGGTCCCGGCTCGCCCGACGGGTCCTCCGGCTGCCCTGGTCCCCCTTTCCCGTGGTCGCCGTACGGCCGGGTGGGCGGCCATGCGCGTGACCCTCGAAGGGCTGCGCCGACGGCTGGTCCACCGGACCCTGATCGCCCTCGCCCGGCCACGGTTCCGGTTTCGCGGTTGCCGGATCGTCGTGCCGCCTGGAGTGCTCAACCCGACCGCCTTCCGCGCCTCGCTGACCTTTGCCAGGGCAGCCGAGCGAGCGGCCCCGGCGGCGCCTTCGGACGTGCTCGAGCTCGGCTGCGGCGCCGGCCTGGCGGCGGTGTTGCTCGCCCGGCATGGGCACCGGGTGACGGCGACCGACATCGAGCCTCGCGCCGCCTCCGCAGCGGCGGCCAACGCCCGACGCAACCGCGCCGGTCTGCGGGCGCTGGCCTGCGACTGGGATGCCGCCCTCACCTCGGAAGTGCGCTTCGACCTGGTCGTCGTCAACCCGCCGTTCCTGGTGGTCGAGACGCCGGTCCTGCGGCGGGCCCTGTACGGTGGGGCCCGCCTCGAGGCGGTCGCGGCGGCCCTCGCGGCGGTCGGCCGTCGACTCCGCCCGGCGGGGAGGGCGCTGCTGCTCACCTCGGAGCGCTCGGGCCGCGGGCTGGTGCTGTCGTTGCTGGCGCAGACCGACCTCGAGGCCGTCGAGGGCCGGACCTTCACCAGCTGGGGCGAGCTGTATCACGTCGACCTTCTCAGTCGGCGACACCCCGCGGCGATCGCCGAAGGCACGGCGTGAAGGTCTCGGTCATCCTGCCGGTCCACCAGCCCGGTGAGCCCCTGGCATGTCTGCTCGACGCTCTGGCCGGGCAGAGGCCGCCGGTCGACGAGCTGCTGGTGCTGGAGACCGGGTACGAGCCTGGGGTGCGTCCGCTGGTCGAGCGGGTCGGCGGCCGCCACCTCGCGATCGGCGCCGACGAGTATGACCATGCCGGCTCCCGCAGCGCGGCGGTGCGCGAGGCCTCGGGGGATGTCGTGGTGCTGCTGTCCCAGGACGTCTGTCCGGCAGACGAGCACGGGCTCGCACGTTTGGTGGCGCCATTGGCCGGCGCGGGCCACGTGGCGGCGTCTTTCGGCCGTCAGCTCAGCGAGCCGGACGCCCATCCCCTGATGGAGTTCAAGCGCCGGTACCTCTACCCTGCGACCGATGACGAGCGCGGTCTGGACGACCGGGGCCGTCTGGGCTTCCGCACCGTCCAGATGTCGAACGCCTTTGCTGCCTATCGCAGGGACCGTCTGGCCGAGGTCGGCTGGTTCGGCGAGCGGCAGCTGGTGTGCGAGGACGTCTCGGTGGCCGCTCGGCTGCTTCGGGCGGGGCATCGGATCCGCTACGTCGCCGGGGCGCTGGTCGTGCATGCCCACCGTTCAGGGTTCGCCGACGAGCTCAGGAGGTACTTCGACATCGGCGCCGCCTATCAGCGGGACCCCGTGATCCTCGACACCTTCGGCCGTCCCCGACGCGAGGGTTGGCGGTTCGTTTCCTGCGGGGTGCGCTGGCTGGCACACTCGGGAAGGTCGGCGCTGATCCCGCAGTTCCTCGCCCTGTGCGCCGGCAAGCGCCTCTTCTTCGCCCTCGGCCGGCGGAGTCGTTGGCTGCCGCGGGGTCTTCCGCCACGGCTGTCGACGTTTCCCGATTGGTGGCGGCGGACGGCGCCGTGATCGCCGACCGGATCAGCCGGCCGAAGACCCGGGTCAGGCTTCAGGACCCGGGCTCGTGAGGTCGACCAGGGCCCGCGCCAGCAGCAGCCCGCAGACCAGGCCGAGAGGCAGGGCGAGCAGCAGCCGCGGCAGGTTGGCCAGGCTCGGCAGCCCGACCAGCCCGAGGCCGAAGTCGAGGACCGAGGGCGCGGCGACGACGGCCAGTGCCGACAGCCCGAGCCGGGCCGTCCGGCCGAGGACTGCCGGCAGGGCCAGTCCGAGGAACCCGCCGAGGTACAGCCCGAGGCACCTGGCACAGACCGTCACCGGACCCGCGCCGAGATCCAGGCACCGGTCCGGCAGCTGGTGGCAGAGCGGGCGGTAGGCGAGCTGAAGGAGCGTGCTCGCCACGCCGTGATCCACTGCGAGCCACGGCGCCGCGACCGCGCCGGCCAGGAAGACCGCCGCTCCGAGAGCGGCCAGCGCAACGGCCAGCCGCCCGCGACCGACTACCGGGTCCATCCGACGATTCTGCCACGGCGAGGCTTCCGTCGCCGGCCGGGACCGGACTCAGGGCGCCAGCAGCAACCCCTCGGCGGTCTCGAAGGTGGCGACCGCAAACCCGAGGCGAGCGGCGCGCTCGTGCTCCCGGGCGGTGTTGTAGCCCCAGCCGGCGAGCACGCCGCGCACGCCCAGGGGCGCCACCTTCTCGAGATGGTTGACCTTGTCGTCGAGGAAGGAGATCTCAGCGAAGCTCCGACCGGTGCGCTCGGCGATCCGGGTCAGGTGGGCGGTCTTGTGCTCTCCCGCCTCCTTGTCGAGGACCAGGTCGTCGCGGAACAGCTCGGCGACGCCGAACCTCGCCAACAGGCGGCGCGCGGAGGCGCCGTCCTTGGCGGTGGCCAGAGCGAGAGTCGCCTCTGCGGCGAGACGCCCGAGGCGGTCCACGAAGGGTCGATAGGACCGGTGCAGCCTCGCCCAACGCTCGGGTGCGGCGATCCGCAGCTGGACCCGGCGGCGGTAGAAGGCGTCGTGGAAGTGGTGCAACGAACCCGGGTCGAGGCTGGCTCGAAAGCGGTCGTAGCTCTCCTGGTCGCCGAGGCAGAGCCCACCCTCGATCGCCTCGAGGGCTACGCCGAAGTCCTCGGCCCGGTTGCCCAGGGGCATGAGCTGATCGAAGGCCAGCGCGACCGGGTCGTCACCGGGCAGCGCCGGCTCGAATCCGTCTTGGTCGCAGCGAGCCGCGCGCTCCCGTACCAACCGGGCCTCCGGGCGGAGGTCGGCGAAGGTCGCCAGCGCGACCACCAGCACCTCGTCCCGGCTGTCGCAGACCACCCCGTCGAAGTCGAGCGCGATCACCCGCACGGCGGACAGTGTACCTGGCATGTCGGTCGGTCGGTTCCGGCGCCCGGGTCGCCGTCACATGGTGGTCGGGGTCTGGAAGACCGGGTCGCCGGTACGGCTGTCCACCACCGACAGGAAGACCTGGACCGCAGCGCCGCTGGTGAGGGTGACGATGACGGTCGCGCTGTCGACCGCGTCTGCCGTGAACATCGTCGCCACCCGGTCAAGCTGACGGACCTCTCCGGCGTCGAGCCACAGAGGACGACTGCCTCCGACCTGGGCCCCGTGCCGGTCGAGCATCGTCAGCGTGAGCTCGGCGCCCACGCTCGAGGCGTTCGTGATCCCCAGGTTCGAGCGGAAGCGGTCGTTCTGGACCAGCCCGACGAGGACGCCACGTCGACTCGTGGTGACTGCGGACGCGGCGTCCTGGGATGGGATGTACTGGCCGAAGGTTCCCCGCGAGGTCCGGTTGAACGTCCGGCCGTTGACCAGGATTCCCGGAGCGGCACGCACCGCGAGACTGCCGGCGCCGCTGGACAGGGCGAACAGGGACTGCAGCGCATCGTCGACCACCCGCGCCTCGCCGGGCGCGAGGGAGACACTGACCCGCTGTGGGTTCGCGGTCACCTGTCCGCGCACGAGCAGGTCCAGCGTCACGGATGCGGTGCGTCCCGAGGTGTTGGTGAGCACCAGTGAGCTGCTCCAGCTCGTGCCGGCGGCGCCACCGACCTTGGCCAGGCCCTGGAGCACGACGTCCGTGAACACGGCGGAAGCGGCGCGCGCCGGCTGGTACACCGGGTCTCCTGTCTGGGCGTCGACCGTCGAGGCGTAGGCCAGGAAGTCACCGCCGGAGCCGGTGAGCTCGACCCACGCCAGATCGACGCGGGAGGAGGTGACATCGCGCAGCACCCGGGTGCGCTGCAGGCTGCTTCGTTCCAGTATCTCGTAGATCCGCGTTCCCAGCTGCTCACCGCTGTCATCGCGAAACACCGCCCGGACGGTTACCGGCCGGTCAGAGGTGTTGACCAGGCCGAGGTTGGACCGGTAAGAGGGGTTCTCCACCAGGCCGATCAGGACGGCGACCTGCCCGGGGGCGAAGGCGCTCGCCACGGCGGCAGCTGGGATCGACTGGCCGTAGGTTCCTTCGGGGGTCAGATTGTAGGTGCGCGAGGCCACGGCGAGGGGCGACGCCGAGGCGAGGAACAGGCTCGCGGCAGCGCCGTCGGCCAGGTTGAACAGTGTGCCGAGAGCATCCTCGACGCTCAGGCTGGCCATCGTCCCGAGCACCTCGGTCGCGCGCGGCGGGTCGAGATTCGGTCGATCGCGGAGCCAGGCAGCAAGCTCGACGGACGCCGTCCCCGCGCCCAGATTGGTGACGACCAGGTCGGTCTTCCAATCGGTTCCGCCCTGGCCAGCGAGCCGCGCGGCGGCGGTGACCACGGTTCCTGCCGGCAGCGATGGCGCGGGAGTGTTCGACCAGCGCAGGATCACACCGTTCTCGCCGACCGCCCATGCCTCGCCGGGCGACACCACGGCGACGTCGAGCAGGTCGTTTGCCGTCGGGCTCGAGATGGCGTGCCAGCCGCCCTGGGACAGCACCATGGTGTGGCCCGTCGCCCCAACCGCCCAGCCGGCCATGTCAGCCCCGAAGCGGCGAACGTCGACGCCGTGCAGATTGGGCGTCGACGACGGAAGGTCGAGGTTGCGCCAGCCGGATCCGTTCCACTCCAACATCACGCCGTTCACCCCGGCGTAGGTGCCGACGATGAAGCCGACCTGGCGAGAGACCATGCTCACGGCCCGCAGCGACAGGTTCTCGGCCGGCGCCCACAGACCCCAAGCAGCCCCATCGTAGCGGGCGATGGTCCCACTGTAGCCGACCGCCCAGACGGCGTCGACGTCGGCTGCCGCGACACCCTGGTAGGTGCTCGTGGTCGGCGAGGCGACGCTGCTCCAGGAGACGCCGTCCCAGTGCTGGATGGTACCCCAGCCGACGGCCCAGCCGTCGTTCGGCGCGACCATGACCAGGTCGGTTGCGGAGGCCGGCGCCGCGGTCTCGTTCCAGCGCCAGCCGTCCCAGTGGGCGAAGGTGCGACGCCCGCCGACCCAGCCTTCGCCGCCGGACAGCATCGACAGGCCCAGGTAGGACTGCCCCGGCGAGGGAACCGCGCTCCAGCGGCGTCCGTCCCAGTGCAGCAGGTTGGAGCCCGAGCCGGCGGCCCACAGGTCGCTGCCGTCGCCTCCTGGCGCCATGGCGACTCTCTCGATCCGGCTCATGGGCGGCGTGACCTCGGAGCGCCAGCGGTCCGAGTCCCAGCGGGCGATGACGCCCCCCTGTCCGACCGCCACCGCTGCGCTCCCGCCGGCACACGTCACTGCGCGGAACTCGTACCCGCTCGCCGGCCCAGGGACCAACCCCCACGTCGAGCCATCCCAGCGCAGCAGGACGCCGTCGCCGCCGACCGCCCATGCCTCGGTAGGTGAGACCGCCACGACGCCGAACAGTGGGCGGTCGGTGACCGGATCGAGGCGGCGCCAGGCAGCGCCGTCCCAGCGCAGAATCGCGCCCGCGTCGCCCACCGCCCAGCCGTCGTCCGGCGCCATGAGGTGGACGGCTCGGAGCCTCTCGGGAGTTTCGACGACCCCTTCCCATCGAGCGCCGTTCCACCGCAGGATCTGCCCGATCGTGGTCAGACCCGAGCCGAGGTCGCCGAGCTTGGTTCCGACGGCCCAGCCGTCGTCGGCATTCACCATCGAGAGCGCGTACACGGTACCGGGGAAGGTGTGGGTCTGTCCCTGCTGACGGACGTCCCATCGGCTGCCGTCGTAGTAGAGGAACTGCCCGACGCCGTACTTGTCCGCCGCCGCCCAGGCGCGGACCGGGCCGGCGCCGGGGACGACCTCCACAGCGCGGATCCAGCTACTGGTCACCGGAGGAACGAGGTACCACCGGGCGCCGTTCCACTGGACCATGGCGCCGTCGACGCCCACCGCCCAGCCGAGGTCGGCGCCAACCATGAGGATGTCGAGAAGATCCGAGGAGGTCCCGCTCGTGGTGCGCTGCCAGGTGGCCCCGTTCGAGCGCAGGATCGTGCCCCGAGCGCCCGCCGCCCAGAGCTCCCTTTCGCCGCTCCCCGGCATGGGAGCCACCGAGTTCAGCGTGTTGCGGCACGGGTCCGGTGCATCCGGTCCCCAGCACGTCCAGCTCGCCTGAGCGGCGGGGGCGGAGGCGAGGGCGAGGAGCAGCACGGTGAGGCAAGGGCGCTGGCGGGCTGTCATCGGCGGGTCCCTCCAGATGCGATCGCGAACCCTGGTCGGCCACGGCTCGAAGCGGTAGAGGGTCGAGCAAGGATCGTGCCGCTGCCCGGGGCCTTGCACCGGTTCCGCATCGGCGAAGCCTGCACCGACCGGTGCACGCCGCGCACATCGCGGTACCTCGCGGAGGTGCGTTGCCCAGGCGGTCCTCGTATACTCCCCGGCGTGTCTACGACGCCTGCTCCCGAGGGTCGGGTACTGCTCCGGCTCGACCGGGTCTCGACGACCTTCGACGATCCGCGCCGCGGCCGGCCGGTGCTCGAGGAGGTCGACCTGGAGGTCCGCGCCGGCGAGCTGGTGGCGGTAGTCGGGCCGTCGGGCAGCGGCAAGACGACGCTGCTCGCGGTCGCGTCCGGCCTCGAGAGGCGGGTGTGCGGGAGGGTCGAGCTGCTCGGGCACGACCTCGCCCGGACCACGGACCGCCGGCTCTCCGAGCTTCGCCGGCGCGAGCTCGGGCTGGCGTTCCAGGACTATCACCTGCTCGAGGACGCCACCGTCGCCGACAACGTCACCCTGGCGGCGAGCTTCGCTCCGCGCCGCGAGTGGTCGACCGCCGCTGCCCGGGCCCGCGCTCTGGCGGTGCTCGAGCGGGTCGGCCTGGCCGACGCCGCGGACCTCAGGCCGCGGCTTCTGTCCGGCGGTCAGCGCCAGCGGACCGCCCTGGCCCGCGGCCTCTTCTCCCGACCCCGTCTGCTGCTGGCCGACGAGCCGACCGGCAACCTCGACGAGCGTACCGGCGCCGCGGTGGCCGAGCTGCTCGCCGAGATCCATGCCGACGGGGGCACGACCATGGTGATCGTCACCCACGAGGAGCGGCTCGCCGCGATCGCGACCCGGACGCTGTGGATGGCCGACGGTCGACTCCTGGAGAACGGGCGATGAGGGCCGGCCGGGCCGTCCTTCGCGACCTTCGTCGCGACGGGCGCGACCTCCTGGTCGGTTCGCTCGGCATGGTGACGGCGGTCGCCCTGGTCGCCGTCGGCGCAGCGCTCTGGCTCGGAGTACGGTCCGTCGTCCTCGGCGAGGTCTTCCCTCTCGACGTGCTCGAGGTCGCTCCCGCCGGTGGCGGTGGGCTCGACGTGCTCGCCGTGCGCCTGGCGGCCGGGCCCGACTCCCTTGAGCCGGAGGCGGTCGAGCGCCTCGCCGCGCTGCCCGGGGTGGCGCACGTGTCGCCCCGGGTCGTGGTCTCGGTGCCGGCGGTGGCGCGCGGCGGCAGCGCCCTCATCGGCGGCCAGCTCGTCACCGAGCTCGTGGTCGACGGCCTCGACCCGGCGGTGCTCGGCGACGACGTAGCGGCCGGCCATGTCTTCGCCGCGCCCGCTGCGGGCGGCGAGCCCTGCTCGAGCGACGCCGACTGCGGCAGCGGCCGGTACTGCGGCCAGCGCTGGGGCGGACCGGGCCGGGTGTGTCGCGAGCCGCTGCCGGCGGTCGCCTCGCGGCACCTCGTGGAGCTCTTCAACTCCGGCTTCCGGCGCTCCTACGGACTGCCCCGGCTGAACCCGGAGTTCCTCGTCGGCACCACCTTCAGCCTCGAGCTGGGGCGCTCGACCTTCGCTTTCGGGGCGCGGCGGACGCCGCTCGTCGAGCGTGTCCGGCTGGTCGGCTTCTCCGAGCGGGCGGCGCCGATGGGGGTTTCGCTGCCGCTGGAGGCGGTGCGGGCGATCAACGCCCACTTCGGCGTCGTCCTCGGCGACCGGGCCCACGGCGCCCTGGTTGTGCTGCGCTCGCCGCGCGCCGCCCCCGAGGTGATCGCGGTCGCCCGCTCCCTCGGTCTGGAGGCGAGCGACCGCGGCGCAGGTCGGGCGGCGACCGTGATGGCCGTGCTCGGGATCGTCGGCGTCGGTCTGGCGGCGGTGCTGGTGGCGGTGGCGACCGTGATGGTCGCCCAGGCCTTCACCTTGAGAGTGCGCGGCCGGAGGCGGGAGATCGGCGTCTGGCGCGCGGTCGGCGCGAGCCGCGCACAGGTCGCGACGCGACTCCTGGGCGAGGCCGCGGCCCTCGGACTGCTGGCGGCGGGCGCAGGCCTCCTGCTGGCCGCAATCGCCGGCGCCGGTCTCGAGTCGGCGGTGCAACGCCTCGCCGCAGAGCTGCCCTACGTGCCCGATCGGCTGCTCGCGGCCCCCTGGTGGCTGGTCCCCGCCTCGCTGCTGGGCGGGATCCTGGCGGCGGTCGCCGGGGCCGCGCCGGCCGCCCTCGGCGCGGCGCGGCGCGATCCGGCGGAGCTGCTCAGTCGGCGATAGGCGCCGACATCTCCCCACTCTGGGCGAGCATGCCGCCGAAGAACGGGCCGAGGATCCCCTGGAGAGCCTGGTCGAACTGCTCGGCCGACTGCACCGCCTCGAGCTGACTGAGCATCCCGTCGGCCATGCCGATCAACATCATCGCCTGCATCGAGCCCTGCTGGATCTCCTCGGCGCTCATCGCGGCCAGCTTCTGCTTGGCCTCGGCGATGCTTCCCTGCCACTCGTCGGCCATCTGCGCCGGCACCCAGCGGCCTTCGACCCGGGCGAGCTCGATCTCCTCGGGTTCCTCATCCGGCGAGGTCATGCGCAAGTTCGCGCGGTCGCCGTCACGGGACAGCACCTCGACCTTGAGGCCGCGGAGCCTGTCGGTGAACTCGCGGTCGAAGGAGTCGTCGCCGCGCTTCTTCGCGCCGTCGTCGGCGCGTTTCATCATGTCCCGCACCGTGGTCGCGAGGTACCTCTCCCAGTCGATCTTCTTGAGAGCGTCGAGCTTGGAGACCTCGCTCGAGAAGAAGCTGTCGAGCATTCCGACCACCGAGTCCCAGCTCTCCTCGACCCGCTGGCGGTCGGTGGCGGCGGACTTCATGATCGAGCTTGCCAGGATGAACTGCTTCTTGTCGCGCAGGATGCCGGTCGTCCTTCGGCCGAGCCCGAAGGCCGCTTCCCAGACCTTGGGGTCCATCTTCGCCGCGAAGGTGTGGGTGAGCTCGGTGATGTCCTTCTGGTAGGACGCCGGCAGCGCCTGCCAGATGACCTCGGGCCGATAGTCGGCGAGTGCCGTGGCGACGGTGGTCACCGTGCCCTCGGGCGAGTCCGGGATGTCAATCGCCAGCGCCGGGCCCGCCGCCATGATCAGCAGCGCCGCCAGAGCCAGGGTGCAGGGGTTCTTCCTCAGCATGTCGTGTCGCATGGTCGGTCCCTTCCTTCACGTATTGCGAGGTATTCTCGCACGGTTCATCGCCGAAACCCATCCGGAGAGGTCCGCTCGAACTCGGCAGGCGCTTCTAGCGAGATCGGAGCATGGCGATCAGGGCGAGCAGTCCGCCGGCGACGACCGCCGCGGCGAGCACCCGGAAGAGGCTGATCACCCAGGCGATCCCGATGCCGAGGGCGGGCCACTGGACCCACCAGGTCCCTGGGCTCGTCATCAGGTTGATCACCACGAGCAGGATCAGAACCAGGGGTCCGACGAAGAGGAACTTCAGAGCGCGGAGAGTACCGAGCATCAGCTTGCCTCCATGGCCCCAAGAACGTCACAGGGTCGCCGGAGGTTCCCACGGCCTTGCAGGGCGGCGGCGGCGCCCTTCGACCTCAGCGACGTCGTCACGCCGACGACCCCGGCAGGCGGCTGCCAGAGCGTTGCGAGAACGCCTTCACGCACTCGTCACCCGGCCACAGCAGAATGCAATCGAACATGATCGCAATCTTGAGCATTTCGTACACGAGCTTCCAGTGACGGCCGGCAAGTGACAGGACGGTTCGGTCTGGGACCTGGGAAGACCGTCTGTCTTACGAAGACAGAGCCAGCACGGGCCACTCCACGATCGTGAGTGTCTGGGCACGAAACAGGTCAGGAACCTGAACCGCTCCAATAGGCTTGACCGCAGTCGACTACCAACTCTCTGAATCGAGAAGCAAACCGAGACGATCGCAGACCTCGGACACGAGACTCTGAGGTGCCTTCGCGACAAACTCAGTGTCGCGAGCCACCCAGTCGAGGTTCTTGACCTGGTCGGCGAGCACCACTCCCGTGATGGGAAGGTCCTTGGGGAGCGCGACCTCGAATGGATAACCCTTGACCTGGTTGGTAATGGGACAGAGAAGTGCAAGGCGGACCTTTGAGTTGTAGCGAGACGGTGAAAGCACGAGGGCGGGTCGCCTGCCGCTCTGCTCGTGACCTACCTGAGGTGTGAGGGAGATCCAGACGATATCGCCTCGGTCCGGGGCTGTTGGTTCCGCTACCACGACTCACCGCCAGCAGGAGGGCCAAAGTCGACCTCGGCGTGGAGGTTGTCGGGCGTAACGCGGTCGAGGAGAGCGGTCAAGCGGTGTCCCCTGCTGGCGTGGGGATGAAGCACCAGCTTGCCCTCTTCGAGGGTCAGTTCCACTTCGGCGTCGACCCCGAGGCCAAGCTCTGCGGCGAAGGCACGGGGAATACGAAGGGCGAGGCTGTTCCCCCACTTCTGAACCCGAGTACGCATCGGGGCACCTCCAACGTCTCTACAATGAGTATACGCGAGGTGGCGGCACTGAAGAGCGCCCCAAGAGTGAAAGGCGCTAACGACCCTGAGCTCAGCGGACCCTACGTTCGGCCTGCACCCACCGGAGGGAGCGGCCGTGGCTGTGGCCGAGGGGGTCGGAGAGGAAGGGTGGGAGGCCTACAGCCACCCGCTCATCCCGGTGGGTCGCCTGTGCCGGAGGCGCAGAGCATGGCCGGCGTGGCGAGTGCATTGCCGACGGCCGCAGGCCGGCGAGATGCAATGTACTCGACACGAGCTGGGGTCCGCTGCAGCGAACTGTTAGGACAAAACATTTATCTTGAGTACGTTACGAACATCTGCCGACGATGATGTGGTTCCTCGACCTTGAAGCTACGCTGGTGGTTCATTCGGAAGCTGAGCGCTGTGCCAGACGGCGACCACCCAGACCACGTCTGCGTGTACTCGATAGAAGAACCTGTACGGGGCGACGATGACCTCGCGATATGGCAGCTCGGGGAACTCGGGGAGCCGCCGTCCTGAGTCCGGGAAGTTGCTCAGCCGACGTAGCGAGGATTCTGCCTTCTTGCGGAACGCCCTTGCGGCGCCGGGTTTGTCAACATGAATGTACGCGATCGCTGAGAGGAACTGCCGCTTGGCGGATGGAGTGAAGACGATGTTCACGTGAAGCCTACCGGAGCATGCCGTCTGCTTCCGCAAGGACCTCATCAAGAGAGTGGCTTAGACCGGCTACAAGCTCCCTCTCGCCTTGGGCAAGAACACGGAGTAGCTCAAGGTGACGGTCCCTCCGTTCATATTCCTCAACACTAATGATCACTGCGGCGGCTCGGCCGCGCTGCGTGACGACAACAGGTCCGCGATTCGCACGAACTCGTTTCAGCAGGGCGGCTGCGCCCTGGCGAAGCTCGGAGACGGGGACGATTTCGGGAACCCTGGTCATGAGTGCCTCCAATACCACCTCTGATTGTACTCTAGGACGTACTTCAGAGGTGTCGCCTGGTACTCGGCTGCCTAACGACCCTGAGCTCAGCGGACCCTACGTTCGGCCTGCACCCACCGGAGGGAGCGGCCGTGGCTGTGGCCGAGGGGGTCGGAGAGGAAGGGTGGGAGGCCTACAGCCACCCGCTCATCCCGGTGGGTCGCCTGTGCCGGAGGCGCAGAGCATGGCCGGCGTGGCGAGTGCATTGCCGACGGCCGCAGGCCGGCGAGATGCAATGTACTCGACACGAGCTGGGGTCCGCTGCAGCGAACTGTTAGGCCAATACGTGGATCTTGAATATGCTGCGCATTAATACTGGCGAGCATGTCGGACTTCAGATTTGAACCGACGGTGTGAGTTTAGAGGTTCAGTGACAGTCGAAGGCCAGCATCAACGGCAGCCATGAGCGCCGAGGGTATCGAGCCCACGAGATCGGTGAGGAGGCGCTTGTCGATGGTCAGAACCTGTGACACGTTCACCACCGAGTCCTTTGGCAGGCCGGAGTACTTGGTCTTGAGCAAGACGTTGCCTGGCGCCTCGGCCAAGAGTACGTTTGACGTGATCACCGCTACTATCACGGTCTGGATTCTGCTGTCGTTGAAAGAGTTGGCTTGGACGATGAGCACGGGCCTGCGAGCCCCCAGACCTGAGCCCGGCGGTTCCGGGAGCGAGGCCCACCACACCTCGCCGCGCTTCACTACCAGTCCTCGGCACACAGAGCGGACAGCTGAGCAACCAGCAGCGCGGGGTCAAGGTTGGCTTCGGCCTCTGCGTAGACCTGGTCGAGCTGTGCCGTAACTCCTTGTGAGCGCATCTCTTCGACATACATCGCAACGGCGGTCGCGTACAGCTCGCTCCGACTCACACCCAGTCGTGATGCGAGATCGTCTGCTGCAGCGAATAGGTCATCGGGTAGGGAGATCGCCGTCTTCATGATCAGAGTATAACTCGAGTTATACCGCGCGTCAAGATTCGCCGCCTAACGACCCTGAGCTCAGCGGCCCGGCCGTTCCCGAAGGGACATGGCGCGGCGTGTGCTGGGGGCCGGGTGGTGGGCTGCACACGCAGTGACATGAGGCCGGGGCCGCCGCCGCGAGCTGTCAGGCTGCGCCTTGACCTGAAACCGAAATGGCACCATCTTGGAACCTGGGAGGTGATCGATGGCCACTATCACAGTCAAGAACATCCCCGACGACCTGTACCAGCGTCTCAAAGCCGCGGCTGAGACCAATAGGCGAAGCATAAATGGCGAGATCATCAGTAGGATAGAACAGAGCCTCAGGTCCCGGAGGGTTGCGGCTGACGAGTTACTGACCAGGGTGAGGCGCCTGCAGAAGAGCTACGGCCAGCGCACTCTGCGAGTCGAGGACCTGGATGCCGCCAAGCGCCAGGGGCGCGCATGATCGCAGTCGATACCAACGTGATCGCAGCCCTCGTTCTGCCGACGAGCCAGCACACCAGGGAGGCGGAGAGGCTGCTGCAAATGGACCGCGACTGGGTGGCGCCTGTACTCTGGCGCAGCGAGTTCACGAACATCCTCGCCACGGGGACTCGGAACGAGTGGTTCACCCTCGGGCAAGCCCTCGAGGCTCTCGCTACGGCTGAAGCCCTCATGGACGGTGGTGAGTACCGTGCTCCCGCTTCGGATGTTCTGCGGTTGGCGGCGGCTACCGGCTGCACAGGGTACGACTCCGAGTTCGTGGTTGTGGCGAGGGATCTCGAGGTTCGACTCGTCACTCTTGATCAGCAGATTCTCAGGAGGTTTCCAGAGGTTGCGGTCTCTCTGAGTACCTTCGATCCCGAGGACGCGGCCTAACGACCTGAGCTCAGCGGACCCAGCGTTCGGCCGAAGGCCGACGTGGCGAGTGCATTGCCGACGGCCGCAGGCCGGCGAGATGCAATGCACTCGACACGAGCTGGGGTCCGCTGCAGCGAACTGTTAGGCGTCTATTTGGCTCGATACACGTCACTTCTGTGACCTACTTCGACGACAACAACCGTCAGGACGTCGTCGCTGACGGTATAGACGATGCGGTACGCACCCTGACGAATCCGATATCTGTGTTCGTGACCCGCGAGCTTCTCGCACCCAGGAGGTCGTGGGTTGTCAGCAAGCCGGCCGATTCGATCAACGACTCGAATCCGAACCCCTATTGGTTCGATCGCTTCGACTTCCTTTGCGGCGGAAGCCTTGAGGCGGACCTTATAGCTTGCCACGACGCTTGAGTGACTTCACAAAGGAGTCGAAGTCGATCTCAGGTTCCGGTACACGCTCGTCGAACGCTGCAAGATCCTCAGCGTCCTCTGCCAAGGTCAGGCGCACTGCCTCGTTGACCATGTCGGACACTGAACGATCGGATGCAGCGGCTTTGAGCTTGAGGGCGCGGTGAATCGCGGGTTCGAAGTACACGGTGGCGCGGCGGGCATCACTCATGGTGCCACCATAACGCTGTGACGTTGTGACGTCAACGCCTAACGACCTGAGCTCAGCGGACCCAGCGTTCGGCCTGCACCCACCGGAGAGA
>CAZKKP010000037.1:0-3409 GCA_964553295.1 uncultured Thermoanaerobaculia bacterium
TCCGCCCCGCTGGGCGGCAGGGCTCCCCGAGGAGGGCGGCGCCACCCAGGCGACCACCCGCAGCCCTCTGGGCAACCCGGCGACGGCGGCGGCCATTCTCGAGAGGTCCGGGTCGGGGGGAAGGTGGGCCAGTACCAGGGTGTCGCAGGCCAGGCGCGGGGCGAGCTCGAGCCAGTCCGAGAGGTGGCCGTGGCCGCCCAGGCGGGCGGCGACACGGGTGCCGGGCTCGACGAAGGAGCAGTCGACCACCGCGACCGCCGCGTCGAGGAGCTCGGGGCGCTCGGCGAAGGGCTCGACCGTGGAGTCGCCGGCGAGAACGGCCCACGGCCGGGAGGCCCCGGCGAGGGTGAGTGCCCAGCCGAGGGCTGCGGTGTTGTGGCGCACGGCGAAGGGGGACGCGGCGGCGACGCCGCCGGCGAGCTCGACCCGGTCGCCCGGGGCCGCCGCCACCAGGACCTCCTCGAGGCGGACGCGGCGGCGGACGCCGTCGAGGTCGGGCCACGCCGTCAGGGCCGTCAGGAGAGCCTCTCGGCGCTCGCCGGGCAGCACGATGCGCGTGGTATGGCCCGGGTAGCGGCGGGTGTGAGCCGACAGCCAGGCCACCAGTCCGGCGACGTGGTCGGAGTGGCAGTGGCTGAGGAGCACGGTGCCCTGGGCGGCGAGCAGCGGCGAGCAGCGCCCCATGTCCACCGCGGCGTCGAGGCCGGGTATCGCGAAGGCGGTGGCGATCGCTCCGATGGAGACTCCGACGAGGTCGCGCCCGGCCACCGAGAGCCTCAGCTCCGGCATCGTGGGTGCAACGGGCTCGGGGAAGCAAAGGCCGCCCGGACTGCTCACCGTACGACCTCGAAGCCGGCCGAACCAAGGGCCTTGCGATCGCCGGGGCTGAGGTAGCGGACCTCGTAGTGACCGGGCTCCGACGGCGCGGCGAGGGTGATCGGACTGCCCAGCGACACCGGCGCCCAGTCGAGCATGCGCATCGGCAACGACCCGGCAGGGGCGACGGTGATCAGGTCGCCGTCCTGGGCCGGCCCGCTCCAGGTGACGCTGAACCGCCGGTCCGCGGGCACCCGATCCGGGACCACGAGAACCACGTCCAGTGGAGTGATCTCAATCGGCTGTCGCGCGAGGACGCGCCCGGCACGACCCTCGACGTAGCGGACCTCCCATCCGCCGGGGTCGTCCGGCGCGACGAGAGGGACCGGGCCGCCGGCGCCGACCGCCACGTGCTGGCGATAGTCGTGCTCGGGGGCCCCGGAAGGTACCACCGTCAGGAAGTCGTGGTCGCCTCCGGGGCCGGTCCAGGAGACCTCGATCGAGTCACCGACCCGCGCACTCGCCGGCGCGTCGAGACGGGCCTCGACCAGCTTGAGGGTGAGGTCCCGGCTCGCCAGAACGCGACCGGTGAGCCCTTCGAGGTACACGACGCGGTAGGCGCCGCCGGTGGCGGGGGTGGACAGCGTAACCTGACCCGGGCGATGGGCGAGAACACAGACCGGGTCGCCGACGCCGTCGACCGGCTCGAGCACCAGGCGGTCGCCGGGGGCGGCTTCTCCGCGCCACTCGAGCTCGACGACGCTGCCGGTCTCGGCGTCGGCGGGGACGTCGAGGGCGATCCCCGGGCGGATGCCGTCGACCTCGGTGCGACCGAGGAGGCGCCACAGCCCGTTGCCGACCGCCTCGAGCATCCGGACCTCGAGACCGCGCATGCCGTCCGGCAGGGGCAGGTCGACGGTGCCGGACTCTCCGGAAACCGGCCGCTGAACCAGGAAGGTGGCGATCGGCGCCTCGCGAGCGGTGATGGTTACGGCGAGGGGCGCCTGCGGAGCGCCCCACCAGGAAACGGTGGTGACACCCGGGGGCGTGGCCTGGGCCGGCAGGAGCTCGAGGGTCACCGGCAGCCGAGCCGGCAGCTCGAGACGAAGCTGACGTGACCCGCCGGCTTCGGCAGCCAGGCCGCCGAGCTCGGCGATGACCCGGTCGCTGCCGGGCTCGACGAGGCGGAGGGTGTGCCTGCCGGGGTCGACCTTGCCGCGGTAGCGGCCGTGGCCCACTCGCCGGAGGATGAAGCCGTCCTGCTCACCGGTGGGCACGACGTGGGCGTTGAGTTCGCCCGGGGGAAGGGCCGTGCCCGCGAGCTCGAACTCCAGGTCGGTCCGCGGCGGACGGCTGGGGCTCTGGTCGGTGAGGGCCCAGTCGAGGGCCGTGTGGAGGTCGGAGAGGGAACCAGTGTTGCGGGTCGGGGCGAAGCTGTTGAAGCGCCCCGCCGCGTCGTGGGGCATGGCCACACCGACGATGCGCAGGGTGATGTCGCCGCTCATCCTGTCCAGCGCGGCGACCGCTCTGGCCTTGTCCTCGCCGCAGCTCTCGTCGCCGGCAAGCACGAGGACGATGCGCCCGCGCTCGGCTTCCGGCGGCAGGTCGGCAACCGCCGCGAGCACCGCCTCGACGAGCGGCCGGCGACCCCCGGGGACGAGGGAGTCGAGACTGCTGCTCAGCTCATCCGGGTCCAGGGGCGCGAAGGGTCGGAGCAGCCGGGTGTCGCGGCAGGCCTCGTCGTCGGCCCAGGCGGTGTCGGCGCCGATCAGGCGGATCGCGACCTGCCGCCCCGCGGTCCGTGACCCGTGCCGCAGGGCGGCGTCGACGAGGGCGTCGCGGACCGCGGCGAGTCGTGGCAGACCGTCGCGCATCGGTTGCCACATGTCCGCGGAGACGTCGACGACGAGCACCGTGCGCTCTTCGGATGCCGACGCCGCACCCAGGCCGGCGACGAGCACGACCAGGCTGGCCGCGAGCACGAGCCGCCGGACCGGTTGCCTGCCCGCGCCGGTCACAGCTCCTTCACCGCCGCGATCAGCTCGAGCACCGCCTTCTTGCCGTCGTTGAAGAACATCAGGGTGTTCTCGGCGGCGAACAGCGGGTTGGGGATCCCGGCGAAACCAGGGCTCAGGGATCGCTTGATCACGATCACGGTCCGCGCCCTGTCGACGTCGATGATCGGCATGCCGGCGATCGGCGACGACGGCTCGGTCCGGGCCACCGGGTTCACCACGTCGTTGGCCCCGACCACGATCGCCACGTCGACCTGAGCCATCGTCGGATTGACGGCGTCCATCTCGACGAGCTTGTCGTAGGGAACGTCGGCCTCGGCGAGGAGCACGTTCATGTGCCCCGGCATCCGACCGGCGACGGGATGAATGGCGTACTCGACCGTCGCCCCGCGGCGCTCCAGCTCGGTGGCGAGGTCGCGCACTGCGTGTTGCGCCTGGGCGACGGCCATGCCGTAGCCGGGAACGATGACCACCCGCTGGGCGCCGTCGAGCACCAGCGCGACCTCCTCCGCCGAGGCCGCCTTGACGGTGCGGTACACCTCGTCGGCGTCCGGGGTGTCGGCAGTCGGACCCATCAC
>CAZKKP010000037.1:3419-7099 GCA_964553295.1 uncultured Thermoanaerobaculia bacterium
TTCATCGCCTTGCACATGATGTTGGTGAGGATCAGCCCGGAGGCGCCGACCAGGGACCCGGCGATGATCAGCACGGTGTTGTTGATGACGAAGCCGGTCGCGGCCGCCGCGAGCCCGGAGTAGGAGTTGAGCAGGGCGATGACCACCGGCATGTCGGCGCCGCCGATGGACAGGGTGAGGAGCACGCCGAGCACGCCGGCGACGCCGGTCAGGACCCAGAACAACAGGCTGTCGTCCGGCCGTTGGACGACGACCACCGCGAGGGCGACGGAGGCGACCGCCGCTCCGAGCTTGAGGGCGTCCATGCCCGGGAAACGGTCCTTCTTGAGCAGCAGCAGCCCGGCGATGATCAGCCCGCTGGCCATCAGGACCAGGGCTTTCGGCCCGCCGCCGACGAGCACGCCGTAGGCGATGGCGGCGGCGGCGACGATGAGGGAAAAACCGTATTTCACGATTCTCTGCCAGGGGTGGAGCTGCCACTTCACGCAGAGGAACTCGGCGAGCTTGCCGAATGCGACGTAGCTGCCGAAGAAGGTGACCGAGCCGATGATCGCCGAGGCGACGGTTGCGACGCGCATCTGCAGGTCGGCCTCGGAGTGAACGCTTCCGACGGCGGCGACCAGCGCCGAGCCCGCCACCAGGACCGAGGCGCCGCCGCCGAAGCCGTTGAACAAACCGACCATCTCGGGCATCGAGGTCATCTTCACCCTCAGCGCCGCGACCGCACCGATCACCGAGCCGACGGCGACCCCGAGGAGGATCAGGCTCCAGTCGAGGCGACCGCTGGCCAGGGTGGCCGCGATGGCGAGGCCCATGCCGACCGCCCCCGCGATGTTGCCCCGGACGGCGGTGCGCGGGTGGGACATCCACTTCAGGTCGAAGATGAAGAGGATCGCGGCCAAAAGGTAGACCAGGTTGACGAGGCTGGCGTCGAGCATCGTCCGACCTCTACCTCTTCTTCCCGAACATCTTGAGCATCCTGTGGGTGACCAGGAAGCCGCCGACGACGTTGATCGCGGCGAAGGTGACGGCCACGGTGCCCATCACCTTGGACAGCATCGGGCTCGAGACGGCGCCGGCGAGGATCAGGGCGCCGATGATGGTGATGCCGGAGATCGCGTTGGAGCCGGACATCAGGGGCGTGTGCAGCGTCGGGGGCACCTTGGCGATGACCTCGAAGCCGACGAAGATGGCGAGGACGAACACGGTCACGAGGAAGATCAGGGTTTCCACGACGGCCTCCTACGTGCGGCTGGCGGCGGCCGAGCCCATCAGCTCGAGCACCTGCGGATGGACGACCTCGCCGTCGGCGGTGACCAGGGTGCCGGCCGTGATCTCGTCGGAGCGATCGAGCACGAACTCACCCTTGGGAGCGAGGTGGAGCAGGAAGGTGGTGACGTTCTTGGCGAACATCTGGCTTGCGTGGTAGGGCACCGACGACGGCAGGTTGAGGGGTCCGACAATGGTCACCCCGCGATGGTCGACGGTCTCACCCGGCCTGGTCAGCTCACAGTTTCCGCCGCGCTCGGCGGCGAGGTCGACGATGACCGAGCCGGGCGACATGGCCTCGACCATCTCGGTGGTCACCAGCAGCGGCGCCCGCCGCCCGGGTACGGCGGCGGTGGTGATCACGACGTCGCTCGACGCGACGACCTCGAGCATCTTCTCCCGCTGGCGGCGGTAGAAGTCCTCACCGAGGGCTTTGGCGTAGCCGCCCGCGTCCTCCGCGGCGCCCGCCTCGAGCTCGAGCTCGACGAACTTCGCGCCGAGGCTCTGTACCTGCTCCTTGACCGCCGGTCGGACGTCGTAGGCCCAGACCACGGCGCCGAGGCGGCGGGCGGTGGCGATCGCCTGCAGGCCGGCGACGCCGGCGCCGACGACGAGGACCCGGACGGCGGCCAGGGTGCCGGCGGCGGTCATCATCATGGGGAACATCCGCGGCGAGGTCTCGGCCGCCAGCAGCACCGCCTTGTACCCGGCGATGGTCGCCATCGACGAGAGGATGTCCATGCTCTGAGCCCGCGTGATGCGGGGCATCAGCTCGAGGGCGAGCAGGGTGACGCCGGCCGAGGCCAGGGCGCGGGTCTCGTCGTGGGCGCTGAGGGGTTCGGCGGCGCCGACCACCACCTGTCCTGGTCGTAGCCGTGCGAGGTCGCCGGCGCCGGCATCCGGGTTGGCGCCGAGAGTCCGGACCTGGGCGATCACCTGGGCCCGCTCGAAGACCTCGTTGCGGTCGGCGAGGCTGGCGCCGCGGTCGGCGTACGCCGTGTCGGGAAAGCCGGCGGCGAGTCCCGCTCCCCGCTGGATCACCACCTCGTGGCCCGCCTTGACGAGCTGTAGGACCATCAGCGGAACCAGCGCCACCCGTCGTTCACCGGGAAACGTCTCTGTGGGCACACCGACGATCATGGTGAGCGTTCCCTTCTCGATTCAGGACCAAGTCGCAGAATCATGAACCTGCATTGTGCCAGAACACGTGCCCGTGCGAAACCCGCCCTGCAACCTGCAGCGATCCTCAGCGTGCGGCGAGGCTGAAGGGGGCCGGCGTAAGCGCTACTTCGCCAGCGGCAGCCGCACGACCATGGTCGCACCGTTGCGACAGTCCTCGGCCGCCACGGCGCCACCATAGGCTTCCACGACCGCACGGACGATCGCCAGGCCGAGGCCTGAGTGGCCGCCGCGCGCGGTCTCGCCGGGCCGGTAGGAGAAGAAGCGGTCGAAGATCCGTTCCCGGTGTTCCTCGGGAATGCCGGGGCCCTGGTCGGCGATCCGGACCACCGCCCAGCCGTCCTCCCGCGCCACGCTGAGGGTCACGCCTCCGCCGGGCGGGCTGAACGACGCGGCGTTGTCGATCAGGTTCTCGAACACCTGCACCAGCCGGTCGGCGGAGGCGTCGACTCGCAGCTGTTGGCCGGCCAGCGCGAGAACGAGTCGCGGACCGCTGCCGTCATGCCGCAGTCGGAAGCCCTCGGCGAGGGCGGTGAGGAGGTCGTCGAGGACGATCTCGCTGCGTTCCTCGCTCTCCAGCTCGAGGTCGACCCGGGAAACCTCGCGGGCTTCCGACAGCAGCCGCTCCATGCGGGCGACGTTGTCCGACGCCATGACGAGGAAGCGCCGTCGTTCGACCGGGTCCTCGGTCTCCTGGGCGAGATCGCAGGCGGTGCGGATCGAGGCCAGCGGGTTCTTGAACTCGTGCGCGACGGCGGCTGCGAAGCTGTCGGAGAAGACGAGCCGCTCCTCGAGCCGACGGGTGAGCTCGGCGAGAGCCCGTTCGAGGTCACCGATCTCGTCGGCCCGACGGCTGGGTGCGAATCGCCCGCGCAGTCGACCGCGTCGGTCGAGGACCGCCTCCGCCTGCCGGCGAAGCCGGCCGAGGGGTCGGGCGATGGTCGTCGCGACGAGCAACGACAGCACTACGGCGGCGCCGATGCTGGCGAGGAAGACCTTCAGCACGTCGAAACGGACGGCATACAGAGCGCTCAGGATGCGGCTCGTCGACTGGCTGACGAGCACCGCCCCCTCGACCGCTCCGTCGATTCGGACGGGAATCGCGATGAGCAGCACGACGACCGGCGAACCCTGGTCGCGGATGCGGGTCGAGGCGCCGTAGCGGCCGGCGAGGGCGTTGCGCACCTCGGGCCAGGATCCGGGATCGTCGGCGGCGATCGGTGCTCGCGGCT
>CAZKKP010000037.1:7109-15971 GCA_964553295.1 uncultured Thermoanaerobaculia bacterium
CGGAAGGGGAGGGAGGCCAGTCGATAGAGCGGGTGTGCCTGGATGCCGACGGCAGGAGCAGCCTCGGACGGACCCGCCTCCGGGTCCTCGCCGGCGGCCGGCTCGCGGCGAGGACCGAGGGCGGCGGTGTCCGCGAGGACGACGCCGGTCCGGTCCAGGACCCGGAGTCGCGCCAGGTGCCGCTGGCCGAGCTGGACGAGAATCGCCTGTGCGTGCTCCGGCGCGAGGTGGCCGTGCGCCTCCAGGGCGGCCGCGAGCAGTCGCCCCTCCTGGCCCATGGTGCGCTCCTGGGCGCGCAGCAGATGGTCCTCGTAGGTGCCGAGGAAGAGCACGCCGGCCGCCGGCAGGAACACCACGAGGAGGTTGAAGGCCAGGAGACGAAAGGAGATCCGGGACATCAACCGAAGCGACCGGCGCAGCGGGCCGCCGTCCCGCTGGCGGGGCGCCGCGGTGCGTGGGGAGTCGCTCACCGGTCCTTGTAGCGGTAGCCGAGGCCGTAGACGGTGTCGATGCCCTCGAAGGACGCGTCGACCGCCAGGAACTTCTTGCGCAGCCGCTTGATGTGGGAGTCGATGGTGCGGTCCGAGACATAGGTGTCGTGAGGGTAGCCCTCGTCCATGAGCTGCTGTCGCGTCTTGACGTGGCCGGGGTGGCGGGCGAGAGCGCGCAACATCATGAACTCGGTCACCGTGAGGGACACGGCGGCGCCGTTCCAGTGTGCGGTGTAGCGCCGGAGGTCGAGCTCGAGAGGGCCGAGGCGCTGGATCTCGTCGGCGCCGTCGGCGGCGCCTCCTGCCAGCGCGAGCCGGCGGAAGAGGACCTTGACCCGAGCAACCAGCTCGCGCATCGAGAAGGGCTTGCACAGGTAGTCGTCGGCGCCGAGCTCGAGGCCGAGCACCCGGTCGAACTCGTCATCCCTGGAGGTCAGGAACACGATCGGCAGCGTCTCGCTGGCGCCTCGCAGACGACGACACAGCTCGAGGCCGTCCATGCGCGGCATCAGGATGTCGAGCACCACCAGGTCGGGCAGGCGGTGTTGGAACGCCTCCCAGGCCGCGACACCGTCGGGGTAGTCCTCGACGGTGAATCCCTCGCGCCGGAGCGCGTAGCCCACGTTGTCCCGGATGTCCGACTCGTCGTCGACCACCGCCACCAGCCCTCGGTGCTTGGCGTCGTTCATGACGGGCATGTTACACGTGAGTGCAGCGAGTCTGTATCGAGGGGGTTGCGGCGAGAGCAGGGGGCGAGGAGGGATCGTGGTTGCCGGGGGAACGGCCGGGGGAGCCGGCAGCGGATGCTGACAGCTCCCCCGTGTCGGCTGATCTCACGTGGTCTTCGGGGCGGCCGGGGCGGTCTTCTTGGTCGCCCGGGGCGCGGCCGGCTTGGCCGGGGTCTCCTGGTTGCGCAGCTTCTCGATGGCCTTGGTCAGGCTCTCCACCTTGGCGTTGAGTGACGCGATCTCGTCCTTCGTCGGCACGCCAAGCCGGTGGATGACACCGGTCATCTTGTCGTCGAGGGTGCGCTCGAGGGTCTCCCAGTAGCTCTCGGCCACGGTCTTGACGCCGCCGACGGCGCCCCTGGCCTTCTCGACCTGCTCGCGACCCTTGGCCTCGAGGTCCTGGCCGCGCTCGACGAGGGTGTCGAACAGCTTGCGACCCTCATGCTCGGCCATGGCGACCGCGCCGAGGCCGGCGAGCCACACCTTGTGGGCGGAGTCCATCACGTCGTTCTGGAGCTCTCTGGACTTCTTCTTGGCGATCATCTGGTTCCTCCCTGCCGGTCCGACCGGCGTTGGTGGCGCCGCAGCGCCGTCGTCTCGTTTCTTCGAAGTCGGTTGCCGCGGTGCGGCATCGCTTCTGGTCAGAACATAACGCACTGCGGCAAGGATGTCAACCCCAAATTACCGCAGCGCGGCAAGAATCATCCCGTGATCTGGCGGTGACTTGATGTACTGGCTCCAGAAAAGAGACGAAACTTGCCGCGCTGCGACATGGCCGCTGATGCCGCGTAGCGGCATCAGCTTGCCCCGAACGCCGCCGGTCTACTCCCACCCCTCCGGATAGGTCGTCTCGACCGCGGAGGCCGAGCGCACCAGCTCCTTGGCCGCCTTGGCGTAGGGCAGCAGCGCGAACAGGCTGCCCTTGGCGAGCTTGAGCTTACCTCCCATGAGACCGACGATCGGATCCGTCGAGCCTCCGAGCACGCTCTTCCAAACCTTGGGCGTCGCCTGGATCAGGTAGGGGACCTCCGCCAGGGCGCCGCGGGATCCGCTCACCGCTCCCCGGCTGTCACCGTGCCAGAGGTCGGCGATGACGATGCGCTCGTCGGCGATGCCCATCTCCTCGTCGGCGGTCATGACCATCCCGATCGCTCCCTCCCAGCGCGTGGCGGCCTTCTTGTAGTCGCCGTTGGCGTTGATCGCGTCGCTCCACAGCTGGGCCCACTCGTTGGTGAAGATCTCGGCCGCCATGTGACCTCCGATGCTGTCCTGGTGTATGCAGGATATCCTACCGCCCTGCTGAGAGACAAGCCGGTCAGCTCTCGCCTCGGGCGCTGCGCACCGCGGCGGCGGTCGATCGTCCGAGATACCTGCGGAAGGGCTCGGTGACGGCTCGGGGCAGCCGCAGGAACACCAACCTCCCGGGGCTGGACTGCCGGGCCTTGAACAGCCAGGCCTCGACCTGGTGGACGTTCACCCGCGCCAGGTCGCGACGGTCGAAGGCCGTCGCCAGGAACAGTGGCAGCATGTCTCGAGCGAGGTCTTCCTCGAGGTCCACGGCCCAGGGTCGAGGCTTCTCGTCGAGGGGGAAGCGGTCCTCGACCAGGCGGGGCGCCCGCCGGGCGGAGTGCCTGAACAGGCTGGCGAAGGCAGCGGCCATCAGTCGCGGGTGACGGCAGCGGATCGCCGGCAGGCAGACCGCGTGCTGCTGCTCGGGCGCATCCTCGCCGATCTGGTCGAGGGTGCCGTCGATGCCGTCCTTCAGGTGCCACATGTCGGCCAGGCGGCGGCCGTCCGTGGTGTCCAGTGCGAGGGGAAAGCGCCAGAAGGGGACCAGATCGTCGTCGCCGGGCGAGGTGGCGACCTGGAAGGCGTACGGGACCTCCCGCTTGACCCGCTCGTCGACCTCGAAGAGGCGATGGCAGTTGTGGCAGAAGTGCAGCACCGCGTCGACGTCGAAGGGGAACTCGTGGCCGCAGGTCGGGCACTCCATCGGCGCGAAGCGCAGGCCGTGGTCGATCGCCCGAGCCTCCGGCGGCAGCGGCTGGAGATCGGCGGGGCCCAGAGAAGGGGCATGGCCGGCCACCGAGCCGGCAGCGGCGTCGACGAGCAACCGTTCCTCCAGACCCGCACCGCCGACCTCGACGATCCACCAGGGACGCCAGACGACGGCGGCCACCTCCTGGTGGAAGCGCGAGCCGACCCGGATCACCTGCAGATCACGGACCAGTTGCTTGCGGTCGAGGTCGCCGTAGGCTCGAGCGAGGGCCTCGGGATCGACGTCGAGCGGCAGGCTGCGGGCCTCCTCCGGGAGCGAGGCGGCTGGACGAAGAGCTCGCAGATAGCTCAGCTTGCCCATGGGGGGAAGCTCGCAGACCGTGGTGGCGAGCAGCGGCGCCTCGAGGGTGGCCACGGCGAATCGCAGCTGCTTCTCCTGGTCCCGGTGCGAGCGCCCGAAGGCGGCCTGGAACATGGTACCGACGCCGTGCCGGTAGGGGGCGAGAAACGGTGTCGCCGTGCCCAGGGTGAGCGTGCGAGCGAGGCGGCTGCGGTAGGCGTCGGCCTTGCGGCTGACCGCGGCCTCCGCGGCGGCCGCCGCAGCGCTGAGGTCAGGTCGGTTGACCAGCACGCCGCTCGGGCTCACCTCAGTCGCCTGGCGCTCCAGCGGCGCCACCGAACGCTGGTACAGCTGGAGGTAGTGCAGGTATCGATAGTGGTCGAGCACCACATCGCGCAGCCCCTCGGGATCGACGACCCGGGAGGGGATGGCGACGTACAGGGTCTCGTCATGGCCGACGACGAGATGGTCGGAACCGCAGAACACGCATCTCGCGGCTCGGTGGAGGACCGGCACCTCGACATCGGCGCCGCACTCGGTGCAGCGAACCTCGAGGCAGTAGCCGAAGTCGTCGGCGGTCTCGTCGCGCTCGTGCCCGACGCCGCGAGGGTCGACCGCGGCGGCGGTGGTCGAGCCCGGGTTCGCGGGTGTGCCGACCGCGGCCGGCCGGGCGGCGTCGACCGGGCTCCGTCGCGCCGACAGCGGGCTTCCGGCGGTGTGCAGCCAGGCCCATGCCCCACCGATGACCATCGTCGGCAGGTAGAAGCCGAGGCCGTCGCCCGTCGCGCCGACGACGATGAGACTGGCCTGGGCCATCAGCACCCCCAGGATGACCTCGAGGACCGGCCGGCCTTGGGCGGCGAGGCCGGCGCCGGGTAGAACGGCGTTGAGCCAGACCGCGAGCTGATCGGGGATCCGACGGTCGCGGCCGAGGAGGAAGGCGAGGAGCGCCGCTACCGCGGGAACGACCAGCGATCCGAGGAACCACGCGGCGCTCACAGCAGCTCTCCTGCCGCCAGCCGGCCGCTGGCGAGATCCTTGAGCAACCGCACCACCCGGCCGGTGGTGTCGATGTCGAGCGCCGGGTCAGCCAGGGCGCCTTCGAGGAGCATGCAGGTCGCGGTGAAGGCCGGTTCAGGAGGCGGGGCGCTGCGCAGCAGGGCCCGACAGACGTCGAAGTCCGGGCCGGTCGGAATGGGCCCCTCGAGCACGCGTTGTAGCAGTCGGCGCGCGCTGTCGGCCGCAGGAGAGGGTCCGGAGTCAGCCACGGCCTGGTCATCATAGCGCGCCCTTGAGGACGCTCACGGAGGTCGGCATGGGAGGTCTGCAGGATCGGCGAGTGGTGGTCACGGGCGGGGCGAGCGGCATCGGACTCGCGGTGGCCCGGCGGATGGTCGCCAGTGGTGGGACGGTGTGTCTCGTCGGACGGCGACCCGAGGCCCTCGAGGCAGCGGTCGAGCAGCTCGGAGGGGCGGCGTGGGCGTTCGCGGCGGACGTCGGCGACGCCGCCGCCGTCGATCGTCTCGGGGACGCCGTGGCCGAGCGTTGGGGAGCGCTGGACGGGCTGGTCAACAATGCCGGGCTGGCGACCATGGCGACCCTCGTCGAGACCGATCCGGAGAGCTGGCGCCGGACCTTCGAGGTCAACGTCACCGGTCCCTATCTGCTGTGCCGCCGGCTCCACGGCGTGCTGTCGCGGGGGCGCACCCCGGCGGTGGTCAACGTGTCGTCGACCCTGGCGGAGAAGGCCATCCCGGGCATGGCGGCGTACAACAGCGCCAAGGCGGCGCTCAACCAGCTCACCCGCTCTGTCGCCCTGGAGTGGGCGCCGGGGATCCGGGTGAACGCCATCATGCCGGCAGTGGTGGACACCCCGATCCACGCGACCCGTGGGCTGACGCCGGAAGAGGTCCAGGGAATGGGCCGGTTCCACCCGATGCAGCGGGTCGGCACCCCCGAGGACGTCGCCGCGATGGTCGTCTACCTGCTGTCCGACGACGCCGCCTGGATGACCGGGGCCGTCGTCCCGGTGGATGGCGGCATGACGGCAGGCTGACCGCAGCTCACTTCTGCGCCCGATACCGTCCCCGAGCCGGCGGCCCTGCCGCTGCCGCTGCCGGGGTCAGCGGAGAGGTCCGGGCTTCGTGCCGAGCATGCGACCGCTGCGCGGCTCGAGACGCCTATCGTCGGCCGTGCCGGTCGAGCCAGCGGCGGTGGTGCTCGACGATGACCTCGCCAGCGGCGTCGGCGTGGTCGACGCAGATCGGCAGCGCGACGTCGGCGGCGGAGGCGAGGGGAGGCTCGTGCCCGGCCATGTGTCGCCCGGCCCAGTCCACCAGGTCGCGCCACATCGGGCCGACCAGCACCAGGGGGACCTCCTCGAGATGGCGCACCTGGAGGAGCTGCCACACCATCAGGGTCTCCAGGGCGGTGCCGATGCCGCCGGGCAGGACGACGTAGGCGTCGGAGGCGCGGACGAACTGGTGCAGCCTGGTGAAGAACGTGCGGTGGGTGTAGAGCTTCTCGACGAAGGGGTTGGCTCCCTGCTCGAAGGGCAGGGCGATGCGGATGCCCACCGATCTGGTGAGATTGTCGGGGTCGCCGTCCCGGGAGCCGGCGTTGGCGGCCTCCATGAGACCCGGCCCACCGCCGGTGACGACGTCGCAGCCGTCGGCGGCGAGGCGGGCCGCGAGCCGCCTGGCGTCCTCGTAGTCGGCCTGGCCGGGGGCCAGTCGCGCCGAGCCGAAGAGGGTCACGCGGTAGCGCTCGACTCTCGGGTGGACGAGGGAAAGCTCGTTGACGGCCCCCCAGAGCTGCTGCAGGGTTCGCTCCACGATCTCCAGGGTGTCGGGATCGACCTCGGTCCGGGGCATCGCCACCTCCTCACAGGATCAGGTCGCATTGTCGCATCACCTCGGCGCGCTCGCGGCACGCCGTTCAGTCCGCGATGGTGATGCTCCGGACCTCTCCGCCCGCGACCTCGAGGTGAACCCGCGTCACCCGGGCAGCGGCCGGAATCCAGGTGACGAGAGTGTCCTTCGGCCACTCCACGGCGACCACCGCGGTGGCGTCGTTGAGCAGGTCCTCGAGGCCGACCTCGCGCAGGTCGGCGAGGGACTCGCCGAGGCGGTAGAGGTCGACGTGGTGAACCACCGCGATGCCCCGGGCCTTGACCGGGTAGCTCTGGACGAGCACGAAGGTGGGGGAGTCGACGTCGTCGGGCTCGCCGCCGAGGCCGGCGACGAGGCCGCGCACCAGGGTGGTCTTGCCGGCGCCGAGATCGCCGGTGAGCAGCACGACGTCGCCGGGTCCCAGGCGGTCCGCCAGCCGTCGGCCGGCTGCGACCGTGTCGGTGGGAGTCGGGCAGAGCAGGGTGGGGGCATTCACCCGCGTTCGCCCTCGAGCTCCCTCCAGGCCTCGGCCAGGAGGGCCGGCAGCTCACTCGCCGGGACCGCAGCCGGCCAGATCTCACCTCCCAGCTCGCCGGCCCGGCCGTGCAGCCAGCAGCCGACCAGGGCCGCCCGTTCGGGCGCCAGACCCTGGGCCAGCAGGCCGCCGATGGCGCCGGTGAGGACGTCCCCCGAACCCCCCGAGCCGAGGTGGGCGTCGCCCACCGGGATGATCCAGGCCTCGCCGTCGGGCGCGGCGACCACGGTGCGGTGTCCCTTGGCCACCACGACCGCCGCCGCCCTGCGCGCCGCCTCACGGGCTGCGGCGAGCCGATCCTCGACGACCTCGGCGGTGGTGGCGCCGAGCAGTCGGCCGAGCTCGCCGGGGTGGGGGGTGAGCACCGCCGGCTCGGGCCGATGGGCGAGCCGCTCGGGTCGGCCGGCGAGCAGGTTGAGGGCATCGGCGTCGAGCAGCAGCGGACCCTGCCACAGATCGAGGACGTGGTCGAGGGTGTGGCGGGCGCCATCGCCGGTTCCCATCCCCGGCCCGATCGCGACCGCCGACATCCGCTCGAGCAGCGGCGCCAGCGGGTCGCCGCCGGCCAGCGCGCCTTCAGGGGTGGCGAGCAGCGGGTGTGACATGGCCTCCAGGCAGGCGCCGTCGACCACCGCCACGAGCGGCGCCGGAACCGCCATGGTGACCAGGCCGGCGCCGGCCGCGACCGCGGCACGTCCCGCCATGGCGACGGCGCCGCCCCGGCCGGTCTGGCCCGCGACGATGAGCAGGTGGCCGAAGCGACCCTTGTGACCGTCGGCCGGGCGCAGCGGCAGCTGCACTGCCACGTCCTCCGGCTCGAGCCACCAGAGGCGGGCAGCTCCTTCGAGGACCGCCGGCGGGATGCCGATGTCGACCACCACCACCTCGCCGCACTCCAGGCAGGCCGGGGGCAGGACGTGGCAGTGTTTGAGGGCGGCGAAGGTCACCGTGAGGTCGGCGCCGAGCACGGGGCCGGGGAGGTCGCTGCTGGCGCCGTTGAGACCGGTCGGGACGTCGACTGCCACAATCGGAATGGCGGCCGCGGCGACCCGGTCGACCACCTCAGCCAGGCGGCCGCCGAGGGGGCGGTCCAGGCCGGTGCCGAGGAGGGCGTCGACGACCACGTCCGGTCGTGCGGCGAGAGCGCGCTCGAGGGGCTCGAGGTCGTCGCCCTCGAGCACCGTGCGCGGCACGGCGAAGCGCTCGACCAGCCGCCAGTTGGTGGCGGCGTCGCCGGCGAGGCGGCCGGGGTCGGCACAGAGCAGCACCTTGACCTCGACGCCGCCGTTGGCGAGGTGTCGGGCCATCGCCAGGCCGTCGCCGCCGTTGTTGCCGGCGCCGCAGAGGATGAGCACCCGCCGGGCTTCCGGGAAGCGCTCGCGCAGGGCGTCGACGACCCCGGTCGCGGCATTCTCCATGAGCACGATCCCGGGCACTCCGAGGTCCGAGATGGTGTGGCGGTCCGCCTCGCGCATGGCGTCGTTGTCGAGCACCGGAAGCATCGGACGTCCCTCCCCTGGTCATCGCGATTCTACGACGTCCGTGCTCCGGGCTTGCGGCGGCGGGCCGGCTCGCCTATGGTAGTGCCTCGATCCGGAGGCGGAGAACCTCACAGAGGCGCCGCGCCGGCTCGTCAGCGGCCCGTGCCGATTCGACCCGACCCGAGTTCGAACCGTGTCGTGCGGCACCCCGGACCGGCCACCGGCGCCCGGGGACGCTGCCCACGAAGAGTGTCGGTCGTTTGGGCGGGAGTTCGGCGGATCCTTCGGAGGTCTCGATGGCACGAAATCGGAGCGCGTCCTTCGCCAAACGCGCGCGCGAGAAGGCAAAGCAGGAGAAGAACCGTGAGAAGGCCGAGCGCCGCGCGCAGCGCCGCGCG
>CAZKKP010000038.1:0-15858 GCA_964553295.1 uncultured Thermoanaerobaculia bacterium
AGCCGTCGGCGAACAGGGGCGCCGGCGGGGTCCCGCCCGTGACCTCCAGACGGAGGTCGTCGAGGTACCAGCCGCGCCGCACCTCCGAGAAATCCGAGCCGAAGACGAAGCGCACGACGACCGAGCGGCCGATGGCGGCGTCGAGCTCGACCCGCACCTCGCGCCAGCCGCCGCTCGAGCCCGACCAGCCGGGCTGGTTGTTGCCGATGCCGTCGACGTCCGAATCGGGGTAGCCGCCGTCGGGGGTGGCCACCGCGAAGGCGCCGCCGTCCAGCGAGACACGCACCTGGCCGCCGTCGTACCCGGCCTCGGTGACGTACCAGTGCCAGAAGACCAGGGTCGCGGACGTGGCGTCGGCCGGCACCGCGACCGCGGGCACGTCGAGGGTCCACAGCACGGAGCTCGGGTAGTTCTCGTCCAGCACCGTGCCCCAGACCTTGCTGCCGGAGTGGGCGCCGACCAGTGCGTCCGTGCCCCACTCCCAGCCTTCGGCAAAGCTCGGGGCCAGGTCGCCGTCGTCGTGCTCGAAATCGAGGTCGAAGAAGAGCTGCACCGGCTCGAGGGCGAGGTCCTGGACCACCGGCCCCCCGGCGACCACGACTGCCGCCTCGGCCGCGCGGTAGCCGGCGCGCTCGGCGCGCAGGGTGTAGCTGCCGTCCCAGGCCTCGGCGAAAAGATAGCTCCCGTCGCCGGCGGTGGTCTCGGGGGGGAAGGTGGCGCCGAGCAGCCGCACCTCGGCGCCGGCGACGGCGCCGCCGGTGGCGGCGTCGGTGACCAGACCGCCGACCGGATGGCGGGGCAGCCTCGAAAGGGAGACGTCGGCCCGGGTCGCCGGCTGGCCGTCGAGGACCGCGACTCCGCCAACGGTGGTGGTGACGTAGCCGGGGGCCGAGACCTCCAGGTCCCAGGTCCCGGGGGCGATCGGCCGGTGGTAGTCGCCGACATCCGGGTCGGTCGTCACCCAGCTTCGCTGGCTCGAAAGATCGTGACCGACCACCTTGACCGTGGCCGCGACCGGGGCGCCGGTGGTGGCGTCGGTGACGACGCCGCGGATGCCGGTGAGCGCCCGCTTCAGGTAGTCGAGCAGCGCCTGCCGGTTGTAGGTCCAGTGGGCCTCGAGCAGCCCGGAGTCGAGCTGCTTGGTATCCGAGATCTCGATGGTCACCTCACGGCAGCCATGGTAGTAGTTCATGAAGTCCTGGCGACCGCCGTCGATCACGTACCAGGCAGCGCCGTTGGTGATGCCGTCGTCGAAGATCGGATTGCCATGAGAATCCCGCCGATCGAAGTAGTACGGCTCCTCTGGGCTCGCCGCCTGGGCGTTGTCGGCGTACTCGTGGCTGACGACCTGGAACCAGGCGTCGTCGACGTGCAGGGTGTACTGGTAATCCCAGGGGTAGTTGACCACCTCGGCGCCGCCGTGGAAGTTGGCCGACATGACGAAGCTCTCGGCCGCCGCCAGATCGAGCATGAGCTGGACCTCGGCCGGCCAGCCGCCGGAGGTCGGGTCGTCGCCGGCCGCCGGGTCGGGGAACGAGCGGTTGAGGTCGAGGTTGTCGGCGACGTTGTTCCGTCGCGAGGAGGCGACGGTGTGGTCGCCGCCGTAGAAGGTGCCGTCGGGGTTGGCCAGGGGGTTGATCCAGATCACCATGGACTCGACCAGGGCGGTGAGCTCGGGGTCGCTGCCGTAGCCCGCGAGCAGGGTGTCCGCCAGACGGAGCATCAACGGGTAGCCGGTGAGCTCGTCGCCGTGCATGGTGGCGGTGTAGAGGAACTCCGGCTCGTCCTCCTCGAGGTGGACGTTGTCCGAGATCACCAGGGCGAGCAGGTCGTGGGCGCCGGTGCCGCTCGGCCCGAGGTTGACCAGGCGGCACAACGACGGGTACGCGGTGGCATACCAGCTCATCATGTCGACGTACTGAGGCCACGTCGGGTAACAGTTCCAGGCGAAGGGCGGCTCGTAGGGCGGCCCGTCAGGGTCGGAGCACATGGTCAGGGCCAGCTCCGGGGTCCTCGGCTCGTCGATGGGCTCCACCTTGAAGCCCCGCGCCTCGAGCTTCTCCCGCTCGCCCGCTGCGAGCCAGGCGTAGGCGACGTCGGCCCGGGTCCGCTCGTCGAGCGCGACGGTGCCCGCCAGCTCCTGGAGGGCGGCGCGATCGGTCACCGGGATCCGGACGTAGCTGCGGTCCCCGTCGGCAGCCCCCCCCACCCCCGGCCCCGACACCACCGCCGCCGCCACCACCAGCACGACCAGCCCTCGTCGCATCCCCGCCCCCTTGCCTCGATGCGGCACCCCGCCCCAAGGCGGCGGCAGTCTACACCCGCACGTCCCCCCCAGGCAGCCCGGGCCCGACGATCCGACCCGCCGGCCTTCACCCCCCCCCACCGCGGACAGTGACCTCGAACTCACCACCCCCGATCGCCGTGCCCGGCCGACCGCCGCCCGAACCGGGATCCTCTCGCGCCTTCCCGAGTCACCGGTGCTGACCCGCAGCTTTCCCGTGTGCCGGCGAGACGCCGGCACCACAATTCGCCCATGCCAGACGAGGCCGGCTGCGGGAAAGGGCAGGGAGGTCTCGGGATCCGGATGTCACAGGCGGATCGAGTTCGACCGCCGCCACGCAGCCCTGTCTCCTCACCCCTCACACCTCACCCCTCACTCCTCACCCCTCACTCCTCACCCCTCACCCCTTACTGACAACTTCTCACCAGGACTTGACATGTCGCGGTGTCAAGCCCCTCGTCCTGCCGGGTTCGCGGACCGTTGCTCCCGAGCCTGTGCCCGTGCCCGGAACCCACAACCAACAACCCTCGCGCCGCGGGCACCGCCAGTGCCGTCTCCACCCCCGATCCCTGCCGCCCGCTGCCCGCCGCCTGATCCCGGATGCTGCTCCGGGATCGCGCGAGAGGGTCCGGGATCGGGCGGCGCGCAACGGACAACGGACAACGGGCAACGGACAACGGGCAACGGGCAACGGGCAACGGACAACGGGCTGTGGCCGGTTCCACGGGTCGTCAGTTGTTCGTTGGGGTCTGCGGGTTGGGGACTCCGGCAGACGGCCCCGCCCTGTCCGCCGTCCCCCGGCCGGGGCCCCCTGAGCCCACCCACTTGTTGATACAAGGAATCAACTCCAGTAGACTCCAGGACTGGAAGGGAGAGTGCGCGGTGGCGACCAGGGCACGGGACACAGGGGCGACGGCGACTGGCGCTCGAGGATGGCTCGCTCGTGTGCTCCGGCGGCTGGACCCGCCGGCGAGCGGCGCGGGCACTCTGGCCGATCTGAGGCCCGGCGTGCGCGTCCGGGTGGTCTCCCTCGACGCGAGCTCGGCGGTCGCCGACCGGCTCGCCCACCTCGGTCTGATCGAGGGCGCCGAACTCGAGGTGGTCCGCCGCGCCCCGACCGGCGATCCGATCGAGATCCGCACCACCGGCTTCTCGCTGTTCCTGCGCCGCGAGGAGGCGCGCGCCCTGCTCGTCGAGACGAGCGGCTGATGTCGGCCGTGGCGGCCCTCGCCGACCGCGACGCACGGCGGCCGGTCGTGGCCGTGGTCGGCAACCCGAACACCGGCAAGAGCACGCTCTTCAACGCCCTCACCGGCCTCCGCCAGAAGGTGGCCAACTACCCCGGGGTGACGGTGGAGCACAGGGTCGGCGCCCTCGAGCTCTTGGACCGGACGGTCGAGCTCGTCGACCTTCCCGGAACCTACTCGCTGGCGGCGCGCTCGCCCGACGAGGCCATCGCGGTGGACCTCCTGTCCGGCCGCCTCGACGGCGTCGACCCTCCGCGGGCGGTGATCGTGCTCGCCGACGCCACCAACCTGCGCCGGACGCTGTTCCTGGTCAGTCAGGTGCGCGACCTCGGGCTGCCGACGGTGGTCGCGGTGACCATGACCGACCTCGCCGCCCGCCGTGGCGTCGAGCTCGACCTCGCCGAGCTCGAGCGCCGACTCGAGGTCCCGGTGGTGGCGGTCGTCGGCCCCTCCGGGCAGGGTCTCGGGGACCTCCGCACGGCCCTCGCCCGGATGCTGTCCGAGTCGCCGTCGGCGGCCCCGGACCTGCTGCCGGAGGTGCGCCGGGCCGCCACTGCCCTCGCCGCCGAGCTCGACATCGACCGGCCCCTGGTAGAGCGTGCCCTGCTCGACGGCCAGGGGGATGGGCCGCAGCGACTGGTCTCCCGCCACGGGAACGCGCTCGCCGACCGCCTCGCGACGCTGCGCGCCGAGCTCGGGGGCGGCCGGCCGTTGGCCATGCTCGAGGCCGCTGCCCGCTACGGCTGGATCGACCGGCAGCTGGCCGGTGTCGAGACCCGACACGCGGTGGTCACCACGGCTGACCGGGTCGACCGGGTGCTCGGTCGGCCGGTGGTCGGGCTCGCCCTCTTCGGGCTGGTGATGACCGCCGTCTTCCAGGCGGTCTTCACCCTCGCCACCCCCCTCGCCGACGTCGTCGACGGCGGTCTCGGCGCCCTCGGGGGCTGGATTGCCGAGTTGCTGCCGGACGGCTTGCTGCGCTCCTTGCTGGTTGACGGCGTCATCGCCGGGGTGGGCAGCGTGCTCGTCTTCCTGCCCCAGATCCTGATTCTCTTCGCCCTCATCATCGTGCTCGAGGACTCGGGCTACATGGCGCGGGCCGCCTTTCTGGTCGACCGCCTGATGCGGGCCTGCGGGCTGTCCGGCCACAGCTTCATCCCGATGCTCTCGAGCTTCGCCTGCGCCGTGCCCGGAATCATGGCGACGCGCGTCATCCGCGACCGCCGCGACCGGCTGGCAACCATCTTCGCCGCCCCCTTCATGACCTGCAGCGCTCGGCTGCCGGTGTACGCCCTGCTCATCGCCGCCTTCGTGCCCGCCCGGCCGGTGCTCGCCGGCGTCCTCGACCTGCGGGGCCTCACCCTGCTCGGGCTCTACCTGCTCGGCGCCGCCGCCGGGGTGCTCGCCACGCTGGCGCTGAAGCGCAGCGTCCTGCGCGGGCCGACGCCGCCGCTGCTGCTCGAGATGCCGCCCTACCGTTGGCCGACGCCTCGGGCGGTGGCGCTCCGGATGTGGGAGCGAGGGCGGGAGTTCGTGGTCCGGGCGGGCACCGTCATCTTCGCCGCCTCCCTGGTGGTCTGGGCGGCGGCGACCTTCCCCCGGAGCGAAGCGGTGCAAACCACCCACGATGCCGAGCGAGCCGCGGCTGCCGCCACCCTGTCGGCGGAGGCTCTCGACCTCCGTCTGGCCGCGATCGACACCGTCGAAGCCGCCGCCCTCCTCGAGCAGAGCCTGCTCGGAAGAGCCGGTCGGCTGCTCGAGCCGGTCTTCGCGCCGCTTGGCTGGGACTGGCGCCTCAGCGCCGCCGTGGTGGCCTCGTTCCCCGCCCGGGAGGTGGTCATCGCCACCCTCGGGACGATCTTCGCCGTCGGCTCGAGCGATCCCGAGGCCGGCCTCGGCGAGCGGCTGCTGATGGCCCGAACCGCCGACGGGGACCCGCTGCTGCGTCTGCCGGAGGCGCTCGGCCTCATGGTCTTCTTCGCCCTCTGCCTGCAGTGCGTCTCGACCCTCGCCGTGATGCGTCGCGAGACCGGCGGCTGGGCCTGGCCGGCCGCGGCCTGGGTGGTCATGACCGGGCTCGCGTGGCTCGGCGCGTGGCTGACCGTCGCCGTCGCGAGCGCGCTCACCGGTTCGGCCTGACGCAGGCGCCCCCCCCGGAGGGCCTTTGACAGCCACCTGCCCGGCCCCCACACTCGACCTCATGGATGCCTACGAGCGGGTGTGGCGGGCCTTCGGCGAGAACGAGATCAGCCACTCGGCCGCCCACTACCTGCTCGCCATCGCCTCCCTGGAGAGCTCCGGTCCGCCACCCAGGGCGATCGACGTCGCCCTCAGCCAATCCCGCGCCGGCGTGGCACGGGATCGCTCCCGGTAAGCCGTTCGAGGCTGTGCGGTTGCGGCGACGGTCCGAGCGTTTCGGGCCCGGTCTGCGGCCGGCGCCGGCGGAGCACCGGATGGAGGGCGAAGGCGAGCGTCCACACCACCGAGGCGGCAACGTGAACCACGATCCACACGGTTCGCCAGCCTTCGCTCGCAGCGATCTGGATCAGCCCTCCCGAGAACGCCATCGGCAGGAAGGCGCCGACCATGGCCAGGCCGGTCCACCGCCCCGCCGGTCGGCCGTCGACCAGATGGCGCCGCACGTGCTCGCGCCACAGCAGCCCGCCGGCGAAGACCAGGAGCGGCGCCACCACCACGTGCAGGTGCTGGAGGTGCGGCTGCCAGGGGTGATTGACCACGGACCACTCGTCCTCCGGCTCGAGGGCGTAGCGCATTGCGCCGTAGCCGACGCCGCTGCCGACGACCGCGACCGCGGCCAGCCAGACCACCCCCCGCTCCGCCGCGTTCATGGGCGGGGCCCCTCGCCGACGACCCGGTGCACGGCGAGCACCCGGCGCACCGCCTCGGTGGTCGCCCGCACGGTCAGGGTGGCGCCGGTCACCGGGCGAATCCCGCGGTCGAGCTGGAGCCGCTCGTCGAGCCGGCGGTCGTCGAACTGCCGGTACCAGGAGGCCCGGGGAAGGTACTCCAGCGGCTCCCTGAAGGAGACCACCTCGACCCGCTGGATCCCACCATCGGGCGCAACCACGATGAGCACGGTCTCCGGCAGCGTGCGCACCCGGTGGGTGTCCAGGTAGGCCCAGCCCACCAGCTCGCCGTCCAGCTCGGCCCGGTGACGGGTGACGATGGCGCCGGTCGGACGCCCGCCGGCCAGCAGCGCGATACGCTCGAGCTCGTCATCGGTGAGGAACAGGGTCTGCCGCTGGGTCGCTGCCCCCGGGAAAGCGAGCGCCAAAGCCTCCTCGACCGTGACCAGGGTCGAGGCCCGAGCGCCGCCGGCGACCATCATCAGGAGCGATGCCGCACCGGCGGCCCGGACGCGTCCAGGCCACCGCTGCCGTGACCGCTCAGAAGATGTAGCCGAGCAGGGCATTGACCCGGTCCACACCGGTACCGGCGGCGTTGTCGACGTCCTGCCAGTCGAGCTTGAGCACCAGCTGCTCGATCGGCTGGAAGTGGAGCCCGAGGGTGAGCACCTCGACGTCCGTCGCCCCGCTGCGGGCGAAACCCGAGGGCACCCGCACCTGGGTGTCGGCGGTCTCCCAGCGGGCGAACGGGACCAGCGAGCTGCGTCCGCCCCGGCGCGCCAGCACGTCGTAGCCGAGCTCGAGATAGCCGCCCTCCAGGCGCGAGCCCACCGAGGCCGACCCCTCGAGGCCGAGAGCCCGGTTGAGCTCGGCGACGTCGTCGAGCCCGGCCGAGGTCCACAGCGCCCGGAGGCGCAGCCCTTGCCAGCGCCAGTCGGCGTGGACATCCCAGATCGTGGTGCGCACGCCGAGCCCCGTGCCGTCCGCCGCCAACAGGTCCTGACCCGAGTCGCCGACATAGGCCGACAGGCCGACCAGGAGGCCCGGCGTCTCGGCCCAGTCGAGCCGGCCGGTCCAGGCCCAGCTCTCGGCCTTGGCCAGCGCCCCCTTCTGGCGGCCGCCGCGAAGCCCGTTGGCCGAGAAGCCGGCCCCGTCGAGGCCGGTCACCAGGTAGCTGCGGTAGCTGAAGCCTCCGACATCGCCGAACGCCCCGAGACCGTTCTCTCGCCAGGTGGACGGGATGATCCGCTGCTCCACCTCGGGCCGCAGAGCGCCGAGAAATGTGGTCGGCTCGTGCATCTCGTTGACCAGGCCCATGGGCAGCAGCACCAGGCCACCCCGCAGGCTTAATCCCGGCCGGTAGAGCCAGTCGAGGTAGGCGAACTCCGCCGACACCTCGCCACCCTTTCCCGTCGAGCCGTGCTCGACCTCGATCTCGGAGTTGAACACGAACCGCTCGTCGAACTTGTAGCCGATGTACAACACCGCCCGCAGCAGGTCGAAGCGGTCGATCGCGCCCGACGGTGTGCCGTCGTCCCGGGTACCCCGGGGGGAGGTGAGCAGCAGCTCGCCGTAGCCTCCGATCGACACGCCGCTGTCTCGCTGGTAGACCTTCGAGGCGGCCGGGCCGAGCCCGGAGACCCGCGCCGAGAGGTCCGGCGCCAGGGCCGCCTCCCCCACCTTGAGGTCCTCGATCTCCTCTGCGAGCAGCCCGAGACGTCGCTCGATCTCCTCGAGCCGGGCTTCGGCCGGCCCTGCCGCCCGCAACTCCTCGACCGCCGCCCGGAGGACCGCGAGCTCGCGCTCGAGCCGCTGCACCGCCTGCTCGGGGCCCTCGGCTTGGACCTGGGAAGCGACCGCGACAACCATCGCCGCCGCGCACAGTGCTCTCGTCACACGACCACTCATGTCGTTCCTCCCGCAGTGTGCTGTGTGGTGCTGCTCTCCGAGCGCGGATCGTCACGATCGCCGGTCGCGGATGACGGCAGTGCCTCGGACCACTCGACCCGCGTCCCCGGGTACAGCGCCAGCCGTCCGGTCAGACCGGGCGTCGCTCGCAGGGCGATCTCGCCGTTCGCCAGGACCCGGACCGTCACGACCTCTACCGCCGGCAGACCCGCGACCCGTTCCAGCGCCCCCGCCGGCCCCAGAACCAAGAGACCCGTGGCCAGGCAGTCCGCCCGCAGCGGGTCTGCGGCCAGCACCGTGACCGTGCCCCAGTCGTCGACCGGGCGGCCGATCCTCGGGTCGAGCACGTGGTGGAGGCGACCGCCCGCGACGCTGCGCGAGCGCTCCGAGCCGCCGCTGGTGGCCACCGAGCCACCCTCGAGGCGAACCGTGGCGACCACCCGGTCGCGGTCCACCGGGCTGGCGACTCCCACCTCCAGCGGTGCGCACCAGCCCGCGACCATCAGCTGTCCGCCGAGGTCCACCCGGACACAGCCGGCGCCCGCAGCCAGGGCGGCATCCGCCGCATCGCGCAGCGCTGCACCCTTGCCGAAGCCCCCCTCCTCGACCCTGACGCCTTCGCCGAGGCGACGTACGCGCGTGACCTCCACCTCGAGCCCGGGCGGTCGACATCCGGCGACGGCGTGATCGACCTCCTCGATCGACGGCTCACGCCCCTCGGCGCGCAGTCCCCACGCCTCGACCAGGGCGCCCATCACCGGGGAGAAGGCGCCTCGTGTGAGCTCGACGCACTCGAGGGCGCCGGCAAGGTCCGCAGCGAGTTCCGGCGTCACCCCCATCCACCGCCCCGCGGGCTGCCGGTTGAGCGCCGCGAGATCGGACGTCGTCCGCCAAGTCGAGAGTCGATCCTCAGCCCGCTCCACCGCCGCGACGGCCGCCGCCGACGCCAGGGCGGCGGTGGAGCGGTCCTCAGCGGTCACCTCGACCTCGAGCCAGGTGCCCATCGCCAGCACCCGGCGGGCGACGGCCTCGTTGTCCGTCGCCCAGGCCCCCGCGGCCAGTCCGAGCGCCGCCACCGTCACTCCCAGGCGACAGCCGATTCGACCCCACCCGGCCTCGCCGCTCGCCGCCAGGCGCCTCGTCGCTGCCACCCCAGCCTCCCGTGACCCGCCGTAATGTGCACATCTGCACATACGAACAGACGATACACGGTCGCAACGTTTCGTCAAGCATGCTTAAACAAGCCCCTTCCACGGCGGCCCGAGGGGAGCTGCCCGGCGCCCGGGCTGCGGGCCGTGGGCCGTGGGGTCCCTGGGCCCTGGATCGACATCTACCGGGGCGCCTCTGTCCGTTGAGAAGGCGCCGCCCGCTGGCGTATCCTGACTGGGCGAAGGAGAGATGCCCGAATGGTCGACGCCGCCAAGCTCTACGAGCTCTCGCTGACGGTCGGCACGTCGATCCGTCTCGACGCCAACTGCGATCGCTTCCTCGCGGCTCTCGTCCGGCTCAAGGAGCTCGACCACGCGGCGGTGTGGCTGCAGCACCGGCTGCTCGCCGGCGAGGACGCGAGCTACGGCGAGGGCAGCCAGAGCACCCTGGTGCGGGCCGCAAGTCGACCCGCAGCGGACCGCGGCGCGCTGCCGATCCCCCTCGACCATCCGCTGATCACGATGCTCGAGCGGCAGGACTCGGTCGCCCTGTCGGTGCCGGACGCCAGGCTGCGAGGCGTGCTCGGCGCGGACCTCGAACGGAGTGGGCATGCCGCGGTGTACCGGCTTGGCGGCCTCGGCTTCCTCTTGCTCCACTCCGGCAGCCGGCGCCGGCCCTTCATGCGGGTCGAGATCAAGGAGCTCGACGAGGTGGTCGCGACCTTTGCGCGCTCCCTCGAGGGCTGCCTCGCCCATCATCAGCTCGCCCGTGAGGGCGCCGCCCGCCGCCGCCTGCAATCGGAGCTCGCCCACCGCGAGGCGCACTTCCGGGCGCTCATCGAGAACGCCATCGACGTCATCTTGCTGGTCGGCTACGACAACACCCTGACCTTTGCCAGCCCGTCGGTCCGCCGGGCCCTCGCAGTCGAGCCCGAGCAGCTGGTCGGCCGCTCGTTGCTCGAGCGTGTCCACCCCGAGCAGGTGATGCAGGTCTTCCAGATCTTCCGCACGGTCGCTGATCGACCCGGGCCGGGTCCGTCCTTCGAGCTCAGGCTGAAGCACGGCGACCTGAGCTGGCGGAGCTTTGCCGCCAGCACCAACAACCTGCTCGCCGACACCGCCGTCAACGCGGTCATCCTCAACCTCCACGACGTCACCGAGCGCAACGAGATCCGCGAGGCGCTCCGACACAGCGAGCAGCGCTTCGCCCTCGCGGTGCAGGGCTCGACGGACGGCATCTGGGACTGGGACCTGCTGACCGACCAGGTCTACTTCTCGCGCCGTTGGGCGGAGATCGTCGGCCTCGCCGAACTCGGAACACGCCCGTCGGAGTGGTTCGAGCGAGTGCACCCGGAGGACCTGCCGGGGCTGCACGCCGCCCTCGACGCCCACCTCCGTGGCAAGACCGAGCAGCTCCAGCACGAGTACCGCATCCGTCACGGGGACGGCTCGTGGCGCTGGGCGCTCACCCGGGGGGTCGCGATCCACGACACCGCGGGCCGACCGGCCAGGATCGCCGGCTCCCAGAGCGACGTCACCGTGCGCGTGCAACAGACCGAGGAGCTCGACCGGGCCCGCCAGCAGGCACTGGCGGCGAGCCGCGCCCGCGGCGAGTTCCTGGCCAACATGAGCCATGAGCTGCGAACCCCGATGAACGGCGTGATCGGCATGGCGAGCCTGCTCCTCGACTCGCCGCTCACCCCCGAGCAGCACGAGTTCGTGTCGATCGTGCGCTCCAGCGGCCAGGCGCTGCTCGCGATCGTCAACGACGTCCTCGACCTTTCGAAGATCGAGTCCGGCAAGCTGCAGATCCTCGACGAGCCGTTCTCGGTAGTCGACTGTGTCGAGCACGCGGTGGACATCGTCGCTCCGAATGTGGTCCACAAGGGCATCGACCTCGTCTACTCCGTCGACCCCTCGGTCCCCGAGGTCTTCCGTGGCGACGTCGTGCGCACCCGTCAGGTGCTGGTCAACGTGCTGTCGAACGCCGTCAAGTTCACTGAGGAGGGCGAGGTCGAGGTGACGGTGGCGGCGAACGACGACGACGGCCGTTGCCAGCTCGAGTTCCAGGTGCGCGACACCGGCCTGGGCATCTCCGGCGAGCAGGTCGAGCGGCTGTTCGAGCCCTTCACCCAGGCCGACGCCTCGACCACCAGGCGCTTCGGCGGCACCGGGCTCGGGCTCGCCATCTGTCGCCGTCTGTGCCAGCAGATGGGCGGCCGGATTTCGGTGCGCAGCGAGCCGGGTCACGGCGCCACTTTCACCTTCACGATCTCCGGTCGCCGGGTCGAGGGCGCCGAGCTCGAGGCGCCGCTGCCGTCGCTCATGGGCTCGAGGATCATCTTCGTCCACGCCAGCGACACCGCGGGCGCGGCCCTGGTGCGGGCGACGCGGCCCTGGCAGGTCGAGGCCTCCCTGGTCGGCGACGTCCCTGGCGCCGCCCGGCTGGCTCGCCGGTCGAAGGTGCCGGTGGCGGTTGTCGTCGACCTCGCCTCCACCGACCTCGAGGTCGGCGCCTGCCTCGAGAGGCTCGCCGGCGATGCGACCGTTCCCCCGGTCGGCGTGGTCCTGGTGAAGCCCCTGGGCAGCCCCCGAACCGAGATCGGCGATCCGCCGCAGGGGGTCCGGGTGGCGTGGGTGAACTCGCCGATCAAGCCGCGGCGGCTGCGTCAAACTCTCGAGAAGGTCCTGCACGAGAGCGACGGCGAGCAGCACGAGCCCGAGCGCCCGCTGCCGGTACCGTACCTCGCCGAGCCGCGTGAGCGCCCCCTGCGCATCCTGCTGGCCGAGGACAACCAGGTCAATCGGCGGATGATGACGATCATGCTCGAGCGGCTCGGCTGCCACGCCGAGGTCGCCCGTACCGGCGTCGAGGCCGTCGAGGCATGCGCCCGGGAGGCATTCGACGTCATCCTGATGGACGTCCAGATGCCCGAGATGGACGGCTTCGAGGCGACCCGGAGGATCCGCGAGCTGGCCGTCGAGCCCCTGCCGTCGATCATCGCGGTGACCGCTCACGCCATGGCCGGCGATCGCGAACGATGCCTGGCCAATGGCATGGACGACTACCTACCCAAACCCATTCAGCTGCACGAGCTCCGCGCCGTCTTGCGTCGGGCCGGCGAGCGCAGCGGCGCCTCGTCGGCCATTGCCGGACCCGCCGCCGAGCCGATCGACAGCGGCCGCATCGACAAGCTCCGCGAGATCGGCAGCTCGGACCTCGTCCTGCAGATGATCGCCATCTTCCTCGAGGAGGCGCCCGCCCAGCTGTCGCTGCTCGAGCAATCGGTCGAGGACGGCGACACCCAGGCCCTCGCCGGCACCGCCCACGCCCTCAAGGGCTCGGCGCTGGCCCTCGGCGCCGTACCGCTGGCCAACCTCTGCCAGGAGCTCGAGACCCTGGCCGAGACCGGCCGCCTCGCCGACGTCCCGCCGATGCTCGCACGCCTCGGCGCCGAGCTCTCACGCACCGGCGAGGTCCTGAGTTCGCTCGCAAACGACGCCAGAGCGGACTGGACGCCAGATGGGATGAGTAAGCCGGTCTCCTGACGGCGTAGCGGCATGCTCGCCGAAACCTGAAAGTCCAAGTAAGAATCCGGCCAAGTCATCCCATCCGGCACCGGAGTCCTTCTTCTCCGTTGACCGCCAACTCCTCCGACCGACGTATCATGTTCTCGATCGCGACAGGAGGTCCCCAGCGATGCGACACGAGAGCGGGCGGCGGTGCATCAAGCGGATGCGGGTCAAGATCCTCGACATCCCGGGGGCGCTCGGCGCCCTGACCAGCAAGCTAGGCGAGTTCGGCGCCCGCTTCGGCGAGATCACCACCGTGTCCATCGGCAAGCGGGCCAAGGTGCGCGATCTCGACGTGATCATGGCCGACGAGGCCACCTTCGACCGCGCCTGCGACGCTGTGCGCACGATGGAGGGCCTCGCGCTGCTGTCGGTGACCGACGTCGTGCGCGAGCTGCACCTCGGCGGCAAGGTCGAGACCCGGCCGCGGGTGAAGGTCGAGTCGGTCGACGACCTGGGCATCGTCTACACCCCGGGCGTCGCCTCGATCTGCCTGCAGATCGAGGAGGACCCCGAGCTCGCCTGGAAGTACACCAACAGCCGGAACTCGGTCGCCATCGTCACCAACGGCACCGCCATTCTCGGCCTCGGCGACATCGGCCCGGTCGCCGGCATGCCGGTGATGGAGGGCAAGGCGCTGCTCTTCCACCTGCTCGCCGGGGTCAGCGGCGTGCCGATCCTGGTCGACTCCAGGGACCCCGAGGTCATCATCCAGACCGTTAAGGCGATCGCACCGACCTTCGGAGCGATCAAGCTCGAGGACATCAAGGCGCCGGAGTGCTTCGAGATCGAGGCCCGGCTCGACGCCGAGCTCGACATCCCGGTGCTGCACGACGACCAGCACGGCACCGCCACGGTGGTGCTGGCGGCGCTGCTCAACATCGCCCGCATCACCTACCAGAACCTGCGCCGCTCCACCGTCGGCATCGTCGGCCTCGGCGCCGCCGGCGCCGGCATCCATCGGCTGCTCGCGGCCTACGGCGTCAAGACCGTCTACGGCGCCGACATCAACCCCGTGATGGCAGCGCGCTTCGAGGCCGCCGGCGGCACGCCGACCGACCTCGCGGGCGTGATGGCGTCCTCGGACATGGTGATCGCCACCACCGGCGTTCCCGGCCTGATCAAGGCTGGGATGGTCCGCCCCAAGCAGGTGATCCTGGCGCTGTCGAACCCCGACCCGGAGATCGACCCCGACGAGGCGCTCGCCGCCGGCGCCTCCTTCGCCGCCGACGGCAAGGCGGTGAACAACGCCCTTGCCTTCCCCGGCCTGTTCAAGGGCGCGCTCCGCGCCCACGCCACCCACATCAACGACGCCATGAAGATCGCCGCCGCCAAGACCATCGCCGAGCACGCCGTCGAGGGGGAGCTGACCCCGAACATCCTCGACCGGAAGGTGCACGATCTGGTCGCCGAGGCGGTCCGCGCCGCCGCGCTCAAGACCGGCGTGGTCAAGTTCAGCCGGCACCTCGAGGTGTGACGGGACCTGCTGCCGTCAGCCGCAGCACCTCTCCGGCGCGGAGCACCTCCACCTCGATAGCGACGCCGCTGCCGAGTGCGATCGCGGCCCGGATGCGGTTCACCGCGGTGGGCTCGTCGACCCGGATGCCCTGCACCGCCAAGATGACGTCCCCGCCGAGGAGCAGCTCGTGCTCGCCGACCCGGCCCGTCAGGGTGCCCGCGCGCAGGCCGAGACGCTCGGCCGGCGAGCCGGCCGCCACCCGCTGGACCAGGATGCCGGCACCCTGGGGGAGGTTGAACACCCCGGCGCGCTCGCCGTCGAGGAGGAAGCCGCTCATTCCGCTCCACATCGTCGGCTCCTCCAGCAACACCCGCCGCGCCATGTTCGACGACGCGACGAAGCCGAGCCCCTCGGCGCCCCCGGCGGCGCTGAGAATGTGGCTGACGACGCCGACCACCTCGCCGTCCATGTTGAACATCGGCCCGCCCGAGTTGCCGCGGTTGATGACCGCGTCGGTCTGCAGCAGCTCGACGGGCGTCAGGCCGCCGTAGAGCGCGGGCGACGACCGTCGGGCGCTGACGTGGCCCACGCTCAGGGTGTGCGACATCCCCATCGGCGCCCCGACCACGAAGATCCGGTCGCCGACCGCGATCCGGTCGGAGTCGCCGAGGGGGAGAATCGGCGTGCCCTGCGGGACCCTCCCGACCCGGATCAGTGCCACGTCCGCCTCGGGGTCGGAGGCGACCGCGAGCGCCTGCACCGCTTCTCCGGACAGGAAGCGGACCACGATGGTGTCGGCGGTCTGCACCACGTGCGCCGCCGTGATCACCAGGCCGTCGGCGGACACCACGAAGCCCGAGCCGAGGCCCCTCGAGCCGCCGCCGCCTGCGGCGGTGGTGAAGATCTCGACGACCCCCGGGTCGACCCGTCGGAACAGCTCGGGCAGCTCCTCAGCGGCGACCGCACCGCCTCCGCAAGCCCCGAGCAGAAGCACCACCGCCCACGACGCGCCGCGTGCCATCGTGACCTCCTGCTCCCTCAGCGTGCGAGCGGGATGCCAGCCGCGAGCTCCATGCGGATCACGGCGTCGAGCTTGTTCTCGACCTGGAAGAAGCGGGCCAGCTTGACGCCCGGCAGGATCTTGGCGAAGCGCTTGACATACTGCTGCTTGAGCTTGAGGCGGTCGGCCTCGGCCGACGTCGCGGCGTCGAGCAGGGCGCGGGCCTGCGCGTCGTCGAGGTCCCCGTAGCGGGCGGCGAAGTCGGTGATCAGCGCCGCCTCGCGAGCGCCGACCTTGTCGACGGCCGCGCGGTAGTCCCGGAACAGCGGCCAGAACGCCTCGCCCTCGGCCTCGCTGAGCTGAAGGCTCGCG
>CAZKKP010000039.1:0-15770 GCA_964553295.1 uncultured Thermoanaerobaculia bacterium
CCAAGCCGGTGGTCGCCGCGGTCAACGGCTACGCCCTCGGTGGCGGCTGCGAGCTCGCGATGGCCTGCCACCTGCGGGTGGCCGCGGGCAACGCGGTGTTCGGTCAGCCCGAGGTCAAGCTGGGGCTGATTCCGGGATACGGTGGCACGCAGCGTCTGCCGCGGCTCGTCGGCCGCGGCCGCGCTCTGGAGATCATACTGACCGGCCGCAACGTGAGCGCCGAGGAGGCGGAGCGGATCGGGCTGGTCAACCGCGTGGTTCCAGCCGATCAGCTCGCCGCGGCGACCACCGAGCTGGTGAGCGCGATACTGCGCAACGGTCCGCTCGCCGTGGCCCACTGTCTGGAGGCGGTCGACAACGGGCTCGACATGGCTCTGGACGACGGGCTGCTCCTCGAGGCGACGCTGTTTGGGGTCGGCGCGGCGAGCGACGAGATGAGGGAGGGCACCGCGGCCTTTCTGGAGAAGCGGGCAGCAAGGTTCCGCTGACGGCCGCGTCGGTGCGATGATGCTTGATCGAGCCCGGGGAGGCTCGTACTATAGTGCCGTCGAAGCACCGTCGGAGGCTGCAGGTTGAGCGACAGCAGTGAGGGCTCGAGCCGCATCAAGGTGGTCGACCGTCGCCGGTTCACCGACGGCGGCGAGCTGCGCCCTGATCGACCGCCGGCGCCGGCGCCCGCGGCGGCCGCCGCGACGACCGAACCTCGCGGGCGGATTGCCGAGGAACCGGCCGCAGCCGCGTCGCCGTCGACCTCCCGGATGTTCCTCGATCTGGTCAGGATGCTCGCGCAGCAGGCGGACCTGCTGCTCAACGGCGCCCCCGGGCTGCCGCCGCAGCCGGAGCAGGCGCGGATGTTCGTGGAGTTCCTGGCGGTCCTGGAGAACAAGACCAGGGGAAACCTCTCCACAGAGGAGTCTCAGGTCGTCTCGAGCCTGCTCTTTCAGCTGCGCTCGATGGCGACACGGCGTGGTCCATGAAAGGGCTCGGCCGGAGCGCGCTGATCGCGCTGCTGCTGCTGCCGACAGGTTCGGCGTGGGCCTCGATTCTCGAGGCCTGGGCCGGCGTGCAGCAGGCTCTGCTCGTGCAGGATGAGGCCGAGCTCGAGGAGCGCCTCGGGCTGCTGCGCGAGGAGGCGCGGGCCGTGGGTGTCGAGCGGATGACGCCCTACGCGGCGGCGCTCGCGGCGTGGGCATCGCGGCATCCTGGGAAGCTCGGTGAAATCGCCCGCTCAGCCGCCGAGGACCTCGATCCGCGGCTGCCGTTGTCGGCGATGCTCGCGGCACAGTGGCGCTGGTCGGAGGGAGCGTACCTGAGGGCTGCCGGGTGGTATCTGAACGGCGTCGCGCGATTCGTTCGCTATGAGAGAACGCAGCGCGCCCTCCTGATCGCCACCGGCCTGTGGCTGCTGGCGGCCTTCGCAGTGGCCTCGTTGGTCGCCATGGCGGTGGTCGTGCTCGGGTGTCTGAACCGGCTGTGGTCTGATGCGGTTCGACTGGGGGACTCGATGCTTCGCCGGGCGAACGCCGTCGTGTTCGCTGTGGTGCTCGTCGCCCTGCCGCTGTTCGGCGGTTTCGGGCCGGTCTGGTGGCTGGTGTACCTGTTCGCGCTCACCTGGTGCTACTTCGATGTCAAGGGTCGGGTCGTGGCGGCCGTGACGACCTTCCTGCTGGCGGCGGTGGTCCCGGCGGCGATGCTCTGGCAGGCCTCGCTTCTGCGCTGGCCTCCCGTGACCGAGCGCGTCGCCGGCATGCTCGAGGATCGCAGGGTCGACCTGTCCACGCTGCGCGAGCTGGCCGACGCCGAGGAGGCTTTCCGCGGTCAGGCGAAGGGGCATCTGATCCTCGGCGAGCTGCTCCGGATGCACGGCGAGAGCAGCCGAGCGCGGCTGCAGTTCCAGCTCGCGGCAACGGCGGATGCGCGCGACCCGAGACCGAACGTGTTTCTCGGCAATCTCGCCATGGAGGACGGCGACGTGACGCGGGCGGTGGGCCTGTACACCGCGGCGACCAACGTGGACCCGAGCTTCGCACTCGCGTACCACAACCTGTCCTCGGCCTACGACCAGAGTCGACGCTTCATGGAAGGAGACGGCGCGAGGCAGCGTGCCCGCCAGCTCGCGGGCCAGTCGACGGACCAGCTCGGAGTCGGCGGCAGTGAGTCGCGGCTGCGCTACCCGCGCCTCGGTCGATCGGACGTCAGGCGATTCGAGCAGGAGATGACTCCCGTTCAACGAGCAGAGCTCGGCCTCGACCGGCGGGCGCCAGAGCTTCGGACCCTGCTCCTCCGCCGGGAGCCGTTGCTCTTTCTGGTGTGTGGCACTCTCGGCTGCCTGGTGCTCTGGCTGCGTCTGCGATGGCTGCCGGTGTCGCGAAGCTGTCCGAAGTGCGGCAATGTCTACCATCACGCGGCCGGCGGCGGTGACGCCCAGAACCTCTGTTCGCAGTGCGTGTCGGTTTTCCTGCGCCGGGACCTGGTTTCGATCGAACAGCAGACCAACAAGATGCGGCAGGTCCGACGCTGGGAAACGCGCGAGGTGCTGCGCCGCCGACTGGTCGCGGTGCTCGCGCCCGGCAGCGCCCGCCTCCTCGCCGGGCAGGTGAGTCTCGGGATGCTGTCAGGTCTGGTGGCCTGGGCACTCCTTCTCGGCGGGTTGGTCTGGGCGCCGCGGCTGTTCGCGGCCGCCGAGCCGGCGGCTTCCGCGCTGCCGGTACAAGCCCTGCTGCTGGCGCTCTGGCTCGTGGTCTGGGGTCGTTCAGTCGCTGTCGCCTGGTATCGGAGGTGAGATGGCGCTCGAGGGCACCCTCCGGGACTTCTCCTTTGCAGACATCCTGCAGCTGATCTCGCTGCAGCGGAAGACCGGTGTGTTGACTCTCAAGAGCGCGGAGAACGTCGTCACGATCTCGTTCCTCGACGGGTGCATCATCGGCGCCTCGTCGCTGAACCAGCACACCGAGGATCGCATCGGCCTGATCCTGCTGAAGCGCGGCGAGGTCAGCGAGGCGGAGCTCGAGGCCGCCCTGCGGCGGCAGGAAGAGACTCTCCAGCGGCTCGGCCGGATTCTGATCGACCACCACGTGGTGGCGTCACGAAAGGTGAGGGAGGCCCTCGAGCAGCAGATCCTGCAGATCGTCTACCGCGTCTTCAGGTGGACCGACGGCGAGTACCACTTCTCCCAGGAGACCGACATCGACTACGACCGCGACCTGCTGGTTCCGATGTCGGCCGACTCGATCATCATGGAGGGAGCGCGGATGACGGACGAGTGGCCGTTCATCGACCAGCGCATCCCCGACCGCGAAGTGGTGTTCGCCAGGGTCGACCCGACACGGCGTTTTGAGGTTGTCGAGTACGACGACGACGCCTTCGACGATCTCGGCTTCAGCTTCTCCGACTCCCCGGAAGAGAGACCTGCGAAGAAGTCGGTCGACGGTGATCGGCTCACCGCCGGTCAGCTTCAGATCCTCGGCCTGGTCAACGGTCACGACTCGGTCGCGGAGCTCATTCTGGAGAGCCCGATGATCGAGTTCGAGACCTGCAAGGCGCTGGCCGATCTCCTCGAGCGCGGCATCATTCGACTGGCCACGGCAGAGGAAGTCGCCCGCAGCCTCGCCTCGCAGGTGGTCGTCGACTCGTCTTCGACCCTGTCGCTCGGCGCCCTGCCATGGCTGGCCGTGCCCTTCCTCGTGCTCTTGGGGTTCGCGCTGACCGTCATGCCGCACAACCCCGCGAACATCGCCTTCGGGGCTCGAGAGCAGCTCTGGGACCGTGTCGTGCTGGTGAGCGACTCCTGGATCCGGATGGATCGGCTGACGGAATCGGTGGCCAGCTACTTCCTTCTGAACTCGGTCTACCCGGACTCCAGCGACGACCTGGTGGCCATGGGCCTGGTGGCGCCGGAGCAGGCTCTCGACCCGTGGGACGGTCCCTATCGGTTTGCGACCCGGGGACGTCGGTTGCTCCTGACTGGCGTGGATCGCGAGGGTCAGCCGGTGCCGCTGCTCATCCTGAGTCGCTCTCTGCTCTGGGAGAGTGAGGCCGTCGCGGTCGCATCGACTCAGGGACCCGGGGTCGTACTGATCGACTGAGGGCGTCCTGCGCGGTCTTACACTGGCGCCAGTGGCAGGTGCGGTGTCGGAGGCAGGGACAGCGGCTGGGACAGCGGCAGCTGCAGCAGTCGGTTTGCGGCGGCGGTCACGGTCGGCAGAGATGAGAATCGGGAGGTCGGGGGATGTCCACGAGACGGAATTGACAAAAGCCAACTCAAGTTCTACATTGAGTTCGGATCGGTAAACTTGAGGAGGACCATAGCATGTCTCGCGTCATCGGAATCGACCTCGGAACCACCAACTCGGTGGTGGCGGTGATGGAGGGTGGCAAGCCGGTCGTGATTCCCAACCAGGAGGGCAACAGGACCACCGCCTCGGTGGTGGCTTTCAACACCAATGGCGAGCGTTTGGTGGGCCAGGTGGCCAAGCGGCAGGCGGTGACCAATCCCCAGAACACCGTGTTCTCGGTGAAGCGCTTCATGGGTCGCTTCTTCGGCGAGGTGCTCGCGGAGATCAAGACCGTCCCCTACTCGGTGGTCAAGGGCGAGAACGACACGGCGCGTATCGAGGCCGCTGGCAAGGTTTACTCACCACCGGAGATCTCCGCCATGGTGCTGCAGAAGATGAAGGCGGCGGCCGAGGACTACCTCGGGGAGAAGGTCGAGAAGGCGGTGATCACGGTTCCAGCGTACTTCAACGACGCCCAGCGGCAGGCGACCAAGGACGCCGGTCAGATCGCCGGTCTCGAGGTGCTGCGACTGGTCAACGAGCCGACGGCGGCGGCGCTGGCCTACGGCCTGGACAAGAAGTCGGACGAGACCATCGCCGTGTTCGACTTCGGCGGCGGTACCTTCGACATCTCGATCCTCGAGGTCGGCGCGGGGGTCGTCGAGGTGAAGTCGACCAACGGCGACACCCACCTCGGCGGCGACGACATCGACCAACTGGTGATCGAGTGGCTGGTGGCAGAGTTCAAGAAGGACCAGGGCGTCGACCTGTCCCAGGACCGGATGGCGCTGCAGCGGCTCAAGGAAGCCGCGGAGAAGGCCAAGATGGAGCTGTCGTCGACGATGGAGACGGAGGTCAACCTGCCGTTCATCACCGCCGACGCCTCGGGTCCGAAGCACCTCGCCCTCAAGCTCAGCCGCTCCCGCTTCGAGCAGATGATCGAAGGCATCGTCCAGCGCACGCTGGGACCCTGCAAGCAGGCGTTGAAGGACGCCGGTCTGGAGGCCAAGGACGTCGACGAGGTCGTGCTGGTCGGTGGCTCGACCCGCATCCCGCTGGTCCAGAGGAAGGTCCAGGAGTTCTTCGGCAAGGAGCCCCACCGCGGGGTCAACCCGGACGAGGTGGTGGCGATCGGCGCCGCCGTGCAGGCCGGCGTCCTCGCGGGCGAGGTCAAGGACGTGCTGCTCCTCGACGTGACCCCGCTGTCGCTGGGTGTGGAGACTCTGGGCGGCGTCACCGACGTCGTGATCCCCCGCAACACCACGATTCCGACGCGCAAGTCGAAGGTCTACTCGACGGCTGACGACAATCAGAACCAGGTGGAGATCCACGTCCTCCAGGGCGAGCGGACGATGTCGGCCGACAACCGTACCCTGGGACGCTTCCACCTCATCGGGCTGCCGCCGGCGCCGCGCGGTGTGCCGCAGATCGAGGTCACCTTCGACATCGACGCCAACGGCATTCTGCACGTCTCGGCGAAGGACCGCGGCACCGGCAAGGAGCAGCGGATCCAGATCACGAGCTCCTCCGGGCTGTCGGGCGACGAGATCGACCGCATGGTCAACGAGGCGCAGACCCACGCCTCGGAGGATGAGGGCAAGCGCCAGCGGATCGAGACGCGGAACAAGCTCGACGGCCTGATCTACGCCACCGACAAGCTGCTGTCGGAGAGCTCCGGCAAGCTCCCGGACGCCGAGCTCGCCGGTGTCCGCACGGCTGTCGAGGGCGCGCGAAAGGCTCTCGAGGGGGGCGACCCGCAACGGATGGAGGCCGCCTACCAGGAGCTGACCCAGGCCAGTCACCGGATTGCCGAAGCTCTCTACAAGAGCCAGGGGCAGGCGGGCGCGGGCGGCTCGGAGCATGGCTCTGCGGCCCCCAATGGGTCGACTCAGGCGGCGGACGACGACGTCATCGACGCGGAGTACGTCGACGTCAACTCCGACGAGACCAGGTGAGGGGTCGGCAGCGGGTCGCCGGACCGTTCATTCGACCCGGTGAGCACCTGCCCGCGGATGATAAGGTGGAAGGGGGATCCCGCAGCGAAAGAAGCGCCACCGTGAACGCCGGCGCCTGCTGGCGGGGTCCGCCGCGACTGGAGCGGAGTCGCTCGTGAAGACCAAGCCTCGATACCGGATGATCTCGTGGGTCGCGGAGCGCTACAACGTCCATCCGCAGACACTCCGCCTCTGGGAGCGGGAAGGTCTGCTGCAGCCGGCGAGGTCGAGCGGCAACACCCGCCTGTACGACGAGACGACCTGCGAGCGTCTCGAGATCATCCTCACCCTGACCCGGGATCTCGGAGTCAACCTCGCCGGGGTCGAGATCATTCTGAACCTCAAGGAACAGGTGGAGAAGCTGCGCAGCGACAACGAGACCCTGACCCGCATGGTGCGGCAGGCGGTGCAGCGGTCGTCCGAGGTCCCGCGCTACCACGCCCTGGTGCGCGTCGAAAGGTCGACGCTCGCGGCGGTCGAGGACGAATGACCCGGCGGCCGGTCGCCGCCAGCGACGCCGAGTCGGCGACCCTCCGCCGCTACCTGAAGGAGATCGCCCGCTATCCGACCATCGACCACGACCAGGAGATCGAGCTGGCGCGCCGGATCCACGACGGCGACGAGGAGGCCCTCCGACGTCTCGTCGAGGCCAACCTGCGTTTTGTGGTGGCCTACGCCAAGCGCTACCGGAACCCCAACGTGCCCTTTCTCGACCTGATCCACGAGGGGAATCTAGGTCTGATCCAGGCGGCCAAGAAGTACGACCCCTTCCAGGAGGGTCAGGACGTCAAGTTCATCACCTACGCCGTGTGGTGGATCCGGCAGGCGATCCTGCACGCCCTCGCCGAGCATGCCGGCTCCTTCCGGCTGCCCCAGAAGCAGGCAAACACCCTGTACCGCCTGGAGCGCATCCGCTCGCTGCTCGCCGAACGCTTCGGTCGTTCGCCGACCGAGGACGAGCTTTCCGAGGAGCTCGGGATCTCGGTCGACGACGTCCGGGTGCTGACCCAGGCTGCGCAGTCGTCGCTCTCGCTCAACGACCCGGTCGACGACGAGGGCGACTCCGAGCTGGGCGACCTGCTCGAGCAGACGGTGCTACCGGACACCGACGAGCGCATCCTCCGAGAGTCCTTCCTCCGCGCTCTCGCCGACGCCCTGTCGGACCTTCCCGAGCGCGAGCGGACCATCCTCCAGCTCCGCTTCGGGCTGCACGACGACCAGCCGAAGACCCTGCGCGAGATCGGTGCCGCCCTCGGGCTGTCCCGAGAGCGGGTGCGCCAGATCGAAAGCCGTGCCCTGTCGAAGCTTCGCCGTTCGCACAAGACTCGCTCGCTGGCGGGATACCTGAACTGACTCTGCCTCGTTCGGCCGCAGCCGGCGCCTCAGGCGCGAATGGCGGCGGCGTGGCGACGGGCGACGTCGTCCCAGTTGACGAGCCGGTCCATCACCGCGTCGACGAAGGCGGCGCGGCGGTTCTGGTAGTGCAGGTAGTAGGCGTGCTCCCAGACGTCGATGACGAGGATCGGCACCCAGCCCGGCGCGATGTGGTTCTGGTGCTTCTCGACCTGGAAGACCGCCAGAGCGCCGCAGCTCGCTTCTGAGGCGAGAACCCCCCAGCCGGAGCCCTCGACCGCTACGGTCGCGGCCCTCAGCTGGCGGTCGAACGCCTCGAACGACCCGAAGTCCCGGTCGATGGCCGTGGCGAGGGCGCCATCCGGCCGGCCGCCGCCGCCCGGCGTGAGATTGGTCCAGAAGATGGAGTGCAGGAGATGGCCGCCGCCGTGGAACGCGAGCTCGCGCTGCCAGTGCTTGACCAGAGCGAGGTCGCCACCCGCCCGGGCCTGGGCGAGTCGCTCGATCGCGGTGTTGAGACCCGCGACGTATCCGCGATGGTGGGCGCCGTGGTGAAGCTCGACCGTGCGAGCGTCGTAGTACGGCTCCAGGGCGTCCACAGCGTAGGGAAGTGAGGGCAACTCGTGGGCTGCTGACATGGCGGCTCCTTTCAAGGCGACTCTCTCTCGCGAGTGTTTGGCTCGATTGTCATTCTCGTGTCCCTCGGCAGAGCCTGTCAACCCGTTTTGCGCGACCGATGGGCGCTCGGCGCGTCCCCTCGGCCGGCGGGGGCGTCGCACGACCCGGGTTCCGGCGAGGAGGTCGTGCAGCGCCAGGCGGTCGGAGCGGAAGAGCATGACCGCATGGCCGACGCCGAGGGTCGCGGAGCTCACCATGTACGCGAGCAGCCTGAGCAGTGCCCGGGACATCCCGATCGGCCGGTGACCGCGGTAGTCGACGACCATCAGCCCCGCGAGCCACTTCCCCGGGGTAGCGCCGAGCACTCCCCAGCCAAAGGTGAAGTAGCACCACCACAGCGCGATCCACAGGCCGGCGACGGAGCTGAGGCGATCGACGAAGGTGGCGTGGGAGACTGCCCGGGTGAGCTCCTCCAGGCTGCCGATCGCGCGTGCCCAGTCTACGGTCTGCAGCGCCGGCAGCACGAGAGCCAGGCTGAGAGTGCCGAACACGACCATGTCGGCGACGGTCGCCAGCGCCCGGCGTAACGGTCCGGCATCGCTCAACGGAAACGCGGCGAAAGGGCTCTCGTGCGATGGGTCGTCGGGGCCGGGGCGATCGGGAGGGTTGTCCGCGCTCACGCTGCGGCTTCGGCTACAGCGGGGTGAGGCCGCCCTGGGCCTGGTGGTCCAGCCAGAGCGTGGCGTAGGTCTTCAGGAAGCGGAACCGGGACCGGTAGACCTGCTCGAGGCACTCGGTGTCGCCCCGGTAGAGCATGTCCTCGACAAACCACTGGAACCGGCGCTCGATCTCGCGCGCCCGCTCGAGGCTCTGCGCCGAGCGCTCGAGAAGATCGATCAGGCGGTCCGTGATGCCGTGATCGGCGAGCCTCAGGATCTCGGCCGACTCCTCCTCCATCTTCACCCGCAGCGCCGCAGCGGTCAGGAAGAACAGCTGGAGGTGACGTTCCACGGTCTCCGGCCCACGGGCGTGAACGGCGAGCCACCGGTAGCTGCCCACCTCCCACGGCTCCAGTCGCAGCCGGTGCAGCTCGGTGGCGTGGGCCGCCTGCTCGGGGCTGCGGTCCCAGGCGACCAGCTCCAGGGCGAACATGATCTTGTGCAGGCTCTCGTTGAGCAGCGGGTCGGAAGGCAGCAGCTCACTGAGGGAGGTCGCGTCGGCAGCCCCGTGGCTCACCGCCTCCAGCTCGGTCTCGTCGTCGAGCTCCTCGAGCTCCTCGAGCACCTCCGCTGCGACGTTTCCCCGGGAGAGCTCGTCCATTGCTCTGGGCTCTGTCGGCAGGGGAGTATCGACCTGACTGGAGGGTCTGGCGACCGCTGATGCCCGCATCGGGTCGAAGCTCTCGAGCACCGCCAGCATGGCCTGGCGCAGCTCGAGGATGTGCTCCTTCTTGAGGTTGTCGTCGCGGCGACGCCTGTCGAAACGCTGCCGGCTTTCCCGGAACCGCTCGATCTGCTGCATCAGCTCGCGATGAGCGAGCTCGGGGTTGCGCTCGAGATAACGCTCGATCTCGAAGATTCGGTTGGTGTCCTCGAGGATGCGGACCTCGACCTCCTGGTACAGCTGGCGGAATCGGTTCTTGGCCTCGATGTTGGTCGCGACCACCTGGATCAGGATCGGCGGATGCAGCATCGAGCGGCCGAGGGAGGACTTCAGCTCGCGGTAGCGATCGTAGAGTCGGGAGTCGACCAGCCGCTGGAAGTCGTCGATCGCCCGAATCTCACCGCGAAATGAGCGGATCGCCGACAGCAGCTCCTGCTCCCGCTCCGGGTCGAGCCGCGGCACGCCGCCGAACTCGGCGAGACGCTGGAAGTGGGCCTCGAGTTCGCGCTCGTCCCGTTGCAGGACGCGGCCGTCATCCAGGGGGACCTCGGCGAGCCGGGTGAGCAGGATGTCGAGCTTGTCGAGGTCATCGCCGTTGAGGTCGGGGGATTGCAGGTAAAACTTGACCAGGGCAAAGAGGATCTTCTCGTCCTGGCGCTTCAGGTGGTCGAAGAAACGGCGCAACGTCGAGGGGCCGAAAGCCGACTCGGCCTTCGCCAGCTCGCTGCGCACCTTCTCGATCTCCCGTTCGACCTGATCGAGCTCGTGCCGCAGCTCGGGGGTCGGGCCGAGCCCCATCCCCGGGACGAGATCCTGCATCCGCCGGTACAGGGCCTGGAAGTCGAAGCTGTATGGCAGGGGGCCGTCGCCGCGGTGCTTGAACACCCCGGACAGGAACTGGTAGAAGGTCCACAGGGAGCGGAACCGATCCGACAGGGAGGTGTACCGCTCATTGAGCTGGCTGACTGTGGACACTTCCATGCGAGGAGAGGATACACCGACGCTCGCTGGAATCCAAGAAAGGGGAAGTGAATGCTCGGACCGGTCGTGCTGTCTCGTGACCAGCTGAGTGAGATCGTCGGGCGCCTGGCAGTCGCCGTCGAAGCGGACCTGGAGGGACGGTCGCCGGTGTTCATCGGCGTGCTCAAGGGGTGCGTGTACTTCTTCACGGACCTTACCCGCCGACTCACCCAACCGGTCGAGATGGACTTCATCCAGGTCTCCAGCTACGGCGCCAGCACCACCTCGTCGGGATCCGTGGTGCTCGTGAAGGACATCACGGTCGACGTCCGCGATCGCGACCTGTACCTCGTCGAGGACATCGTCGACACCGGCAGCACCTTGCGCGACGTGGTGCGTCTCCTGGAGGCCCGACATCCGCGATCCGTGCAGGTGGTCGCCCTGCTCTCGAAGCCCTCGCGGCGACAGGTCGCGGTCGACGTCGCCTTCCTCGGGGTCGAGATCGAGGATCGCTTCGTGGTCGGGTACGGGCTCGACTTCGCCGAACGCTACCGCAATCTTCCCGACATCCGCGAGCTGTCCGCCGAAGCCGAGGGCTGAGCGGCGCCGATGAGCGAGGCTTCGACGCCGACCCGCGGTAGAATGTCGCCGCCCGAGACATGGAGGCGAGGCCCAACCGGTTGGTGCGGTGGAGGGTGAATGGACGTCTCTGAGTTCCGTCTGCTGATCCGGGGCGCCGGCGAGCTCGCCTCGGCTACGGCGCACCACCTGTACAGCCAGGGCTTCCGGCGCATCGTGATGCTCGACCGCCGGTATCCCAAGGCGGTCCGGCGGAGGGTGTGCTTCTCCGAGGCCATTCTCGAAGGTCGGCAGCGGGTACAAGGGGTGGGAGCACGGCTCGCGCGCACTCTGGACGACGTGGCCGCAACCCATGCTGCCGGCGAGATCGCGGTCGCGGTGCTCCGCCTCGACGACGTGCTCGCCGGCTACCGGCCGCACGTCCTCATCGAGGCCGCGATGTTGCGCCGGAACTGGGGGCTGTCCCGTGAGCTCGCTCCGGTCGTCATCGCCCTCGGCCCCGGCTACACCGCGGGGAAGGACTGCCACGCAGTGGTCGACACGGTGCGCGGCCCACAGGTCGGAGCGGTTCTCGACGACACCGGCGAGCACCTCGTCGACGAGCCGCCTGCCACCATCATGGGCTACGGGCAGGAGCGGGCTCTGAAGGCGGTCCGCGACGGCATCTTCTTCACCCAGAGGAGTATCGGCGAGGAGGTCGAGCGTGGCGAGAGAATCGGCACGGTCGTGTCGGTGTACGGCGTCGAGGACTTCCGCCGGGGAGTTCCGGTGGACGCCACCTACGCCGTCACCGCCCGAATCGGCGGTATGATCCGAGGCCTGCTCCGCGACGGGGTGCCGGTCAAGGTCGGCGACCGGATCGCCGACGTCGACCCGCGCGGGCGCACCGACGACCTCGACCACATCTCGGACAAGTCCCACCGGGTCGCCGAGGGGGTCCACGAGGCGCTTCTCGGCCTGCTCGAGCACCTGGTCGAGGAACACCGCAACGCCGGCTGACCGTCGGCGTCGAGACGCCGGAAGGCGGTGTGTGATGGTCCGCTCTGCCGAGCTTCCCAGCCTGAACCGGCTCGCCTGCATTGTGCGCCGGTGGCTGTGGCGGCGGTGGCCGCCCGTGCTCGCTCTCGGCGGCGGCGGCGCCCGCGGCTTCGCCCACCTCGGCGTCCTCGAGGTGCTCGAGCAGGCCGGGCTCTCGGTCCGGGCGGTGGCGGGCACCAGCATGGGGGCGGTGGTCGGGGCGATGTACCTCACGGAGGGCTCCGCCGCGGCGGCGCTCGAACGATGGCGGGAGGCCCGGGCTCGGGGCCTGATGCCGACGGTACAGTCGACCGGCTCGATGGCCGCGAGTGATCCCGGAGAGCATCCGCTGGTGCAGGTGGCGCGCCGGATTCGCAGTCGGGTCGTGATCTCCTTTGCCGTCAGCCGGCCGACGATGCTCGACGGCGGCGATCTGGTGAGGGCTCTGGAGTTCCTGCTGCCCGAGGCCGACATCGAGGATCTCCCGAAGCCCCTGTGCGTGGTCGCCACCGACCTCGAGACCGGCGAGGAGGTGCGCCTCGCCCGGGGGCCCCTGAGACCGGCGATCCGCGCCTCGAGCTCGATCCCGGGCCTGCTGCCCGCCACCGCCATGGACGGGCGTCTGCTGGTGGACGGCGGGGTCGTGGCCGAGGTGCCGGTCGCGGCGGCGCGGGCGCTCGGCCGGCCGGTGGTCGCCGTCGACGTGTCGATGGCCTTGCCGCCACTGGCGACCTCCGGCCTCGTCCTCGACACCATGATCCGCGCCCAGGCGATGACCGGGAGCCTCCTCCGGCGTCAGCAGTTGCGTCAGGCCGATTACGTGCTGCGACCCGAGATCGGCGCGGTGACGTGGGCGGACTGGGACGCCTTCGACCGGCTCGTCGAGTGCGGTCGAGTCGCCGCCCGCTGGCTCGGCCTGCCCGAGCCCGCGCCCCCTGCGGCGGCGGAACTCCTCCCGGAATCCCAGCCCTGACCGTCACCTCCGATCTCGAGCCGGTTCGCCGCCCGCCGGGCGGGGTGAGGAGTGAGGGTGGTGGAGTCGAGGTCAGTGCTCGCGGTGGGAGGTTGGAGGTTGCGGGCTCGGGATCGCGGGGCGGGCTGACCAGGCCCTGCAGCTCACGGCGCCCGCAGGGCGGGGCCGAAGGTGCGGCGGTGATTCTCTGTGGCGCGCTCGAACCAGGGCCTCCAGGTCGGGGAGGCCTCGAGCATGGTCGTGACGCGCGTCGGCTCGAGGCCGCGGCGGCGGATCTCGGCGACGAAGTCGGGGAGCGCCTCCCAGGGCGGTTCGGTCCGGCGGGTCGACAGGTGCATCAGGACGATGCCGCCCTCCAGGCGCGGGAAGCGCAGCAGCCGCGCCATCATCCGACGACTGTCGCGGTACAGGCCCGAGTGCTCGTCCTCGATCCAGTCGAGGGAGTCCAGGGAGGCCCCTCCCAGGGAGCTCCAGCGGACGTGCAGGTAGCCGAGCTCCAGGGCCCACGCGCGCAGGGAGGGGTTCTCCTCACCGAAAGGCGCCCGCCAGAGAGGCGCCATCGGCCGTCCGGTAGCCCTGCGGAACGCCTCCTCGGTGCGCCTCAGCTCGGCATGCAGCATCTCCCGGTCGACCCCCGCGGCGAGGTCATGACGACGGTTGTCGGCGTACGTCGTGAGCCTGGGGTGCGAGTAGCTGTGGCTGCCCACCTCGTGGCCGGCGAGCAGGGCCCGCCGGATCACGCCGGGGTTGGCTGCGATGAACTCGCCCGTGACGAAGAGCGTCACCTCGAGGTCGAGCTCCTGGAGGAGGTCGAGGAGGTTGGCGGTACCGTCGGTCGAAGACGAGCCGTCGAAGGTGATGGCGATCCGCGGACCGCCATCGCTGACCAGGTGGAGGACGGGAGGTCCGGCGGCAACGGGCGCGACGGCGGGGGCTCGCTCGGGCCTGCGCGCGGCCGGAGTCGGCGACGGGGTGGCGGTCGGCCAGCGCGGAAGCTGCAACGGCTCGACCCGTATTCGACCGTCGGCGCCCCGACCGACGCCAGGTGTCGGAGTCGCGGTCGCTGAAGGGGGCGTCGGGCTCGGCGTCGGGCTCGGCTCGGGCGTCGCCGTCACGGTGGCGGTCGGTGTGGCGGTCGGTGTGGCGGTTGCCGACGACGTCGGCGTGGGCGTGGCGGCGGCATGCGCCGCCTCGACTCGGATCGGTGGTCCGGGGAGCGCTATCAGCTCGACGGCCGGAGGGTCTCCGGTCAGCTCGAGCCCGGTCAGAAGGCCGCGACCCTGCTCGTCGAGAGTGACGATGCGCCGAGGCAGGCCGTCGTGGACGACGAGAGCCGACCAGCCCGGCTCGCCAAGGAGGGTCAGGCGCCAGCCGTCCGGCGTCCGGGTCAGCTCGCCGGTGAGCGGGACGGGGGTCGGGAACGACACCGCCGTGGACGCGCTCTCACCGCCAGGTTCCCCGGTCGCCGGGGTGCGCAGCAGGCGGGGGCCGACCGCCAGCAGCGCGACCAGGGCCGCCCCGGCCGCGAGCGTGATCCCCGGCCGGGGCCCGAGCCACCGCGCGGCCGCCCGGAGCAGGCGCCGGGCGAGGTCGGTCAGGCGACAGCGCAGGCCGCAGTAGATGTGCCCGGCGATCCGCCGCGCGCACCGGTCGCACAGCCAGTGGCCGCAGCTGCGGCAGCGGACCGTCGCGTCGCGCGACGGGTGGTTGGCGCAGTGTGAGGTGACCCTCATCGGGCGAACGGGGGGCCGGTGACGCGACGCGGCTCGGAATGCGGGCTAGAATCACGGTGCCCGTGGGGCGGGGCGGCACGGCAGGGCCTGCGCGTGGACTCCTCGCCGGCGCCGCACGGTGCTCGCGGGATCGAGGACACGCCCATGTGGAACCTGCCCAACAGCCTGACGATGATGCGCATCTTCCTGGTGCCGCTGCTGGTCGTGGTGCTGCTGACCGAGCTGCCCGACAAGGAGTTCTGGGGTCTCGGGATCTTCCTCGTGGCAGCGCTGACCGACATGCTCGACGGGATTATAGCCCGCCGGACCAACCGCATCACGGTGACCGGGGCAATGCTCGACCCGATTGCCGACAAGCTCCTGATGAGCGCCGCCTTCATCTCGCTGGTCGAGCTGGACCTGGCGCCGGCGTGGATGGTGACCTGCATCATCGCCCGCGAGTTCGCGGTGACCGCGCTGCGCATGGTGGCCCTGGAAAGAGGTATCCCGATCGCCGCCAATTGGCTGGGCAAGGCCAAGACGACAGCTCAGGTGATCGCCGTGGCACTGCTCATCGTGAGCCAACATCTCGGAGCGTGGTCCGGGCTGGCGATGGTGGCGCTGTGGGTCGCGCTGGTGCTGACGGTGCTGTCGATGGTCGTCTACTTCGCGCAGAACTGGGGTCGGGTGATGGGGACCCCGGCGTGAGCGGCGGTCTGCTGCCGCGGCGGCTGCCCCTGCACCTGGTGCGCTTCGGCCGCAGGTTCCCGCGGGGGGTGCTGGCGGCTGCCGCCGTGGCGTGGCTCGTGGCCGCCATCCTCGCGACCCAGGTCAGGGTCGACACCGAGCTGATGGCGCTGGTGCCCGAGGACAACCCGGTGGTGCGCGACTTCCAGACCTCGATCGA
>CAZKKP010000040.1:0-15765 GCA_964553295.1 uncultured Thermoanaerobaculia bacterium
GGTCTCGAGGCCGAGCTCGTCGCAGAACGCGGCATCCCGCTCACTCTGGTCGAGCTCGAGGGCATCTCGGCGCGCCGGCCGGCGGCCGCCGCGCGGGCGATGGCGCTGCTGCCGCGAGCCATCCTGCGCTGCCTTCGCACCCTGCTCAAGCTCGAGCCGGCGGCGGTCGTCGGGGTCGGAGGCTACGCCTCGGCGGCAGGCGTCGTCGCCGCGGCCGGCCTTGGCATCCCGTGCGTGCTGCAGGAGCAGAACTCGGTGCCCGGCTTGACCAACCGGTTCCTGGCGCCGTGGGCCGACCTCATCTGCTGCGGCTTCGCCGACGCCCTGGCCAGCTTCCCGTCACTCCCCGCCGAGTGGACCGGCAACCCGGTACGCCCGGACTTCTTCGCGGTCCCCGACCTCGAGCCCGGGGATCGGCCGCGGCTGCTGGTGCTCGGCGGCAGCCAGGGCTCGCTGTTCCTCAACCGGGTCGTGCCGCGGGCGCTTTCCGAGCTGAAGGGGAGGGGCCTCGAGGTGGTGGTCCGTCACCAGACCGGAGCGCGCTGGTCGGAGGTGGTGGCGACCAACTACGCCGACCTCCGCCTCGAGGGCAAGGTCCGGGCCTTCCTGCCCCAGCCCTGGGAGGCCCTCGGCGACGCCGACCTGGTGATCGCCCGGGCCGGCGCCCTGACCGTGGCCGAGCTCGCCGCCGCCGGCCGGGGGGCGTTGCTGATCCCCTTCGCCGCTGCCGCTGCCAACCACCAGGAGCACAACGCCCGCGCCCTCGAGCGGGCCGGCGGTGCGGTCGTGCTCACCGAGGACGAGGCGACGCCGCGACAGGTCGCGGACACCCTCGAAGAGCTGCTCGGCGACGCCGGGCGGCTCCGCGAGATGGGTCGACGGGCACGGCAGGTGGCGCTCCCGGGCGCCGCCGGTCGGATCGCGGACCGGATCCTCGCCGTCGGAGGCGTGCCGTGACCGGCCGCCACCTCCACCTGGTCGGCATCGGCGGCGCCGGGATGTGCGGCCTGGCCGAGATCCTCGTCCACACCGGCTGCCGGGTGAGCGGCTGCGACGCCGCGGCGAGCGAGCGCACCCAGCACCTTCAGCGGCTCGGCGTCGGCATCCAGCTCGGCCACTCGACGGAGCATCTCGAGGGGGTCGACGCGCTGGTCGTCAGCGCGGCGGTCGGACGCGCCGAGGCCGAGCTCGAGGGGGCCCGCCGGCTCGGTCTGCCGGTGGTGCGCCGGGCCGAGATGCTCGGCGAGCTGATGCGCTCGCGGCGCGGCGTCGCCATCGCCGGCACCCACGGCAAGACCACCACCACTGCCCTCACCGGTCACCTGCTGACCGTCGCCGGCTGCGACCCGACGATCCTCGTCGGCGGTCGGGCCCTGACCCTCGGCGGGCACGCCCGGGCCGGGCGCGGCGCGCTCATGGTCTGCGAGGCGGACGAGTTCGACCGGGCCTTCCTCGAGCTCGGGCCGGAGCACGCCGTCATCACCAACCTCGAGGCCGAGCACCTCGACTGCTACGGCGGCTTCGACGACCTGGCCTCGGCCTTCGCCGCCTTCGCCAATCGCTGCTCGGCCTTCGGCCTCGTCGTCCTGTGCGACGACGACCCCGGAGCCCGGTCGCTCCGCGGCGCCCTGCGCCGCAGGGTTCTCGGCTACGGCCTCGGCGCCGACGCCGGGCTGCGCGCCGACGAGGTTACGGCGACCCCCGCGGGCAGCGAGTTCACCCTGCGCCAGGACGGCGACAAGCTGGGCCGGCTCCGTCTCGGCCTGCCCGGTCTGCACAATGTCCGAAACGCCCTCGGCGCCGTCGCCATCGGTCTCGAGCTCGGCCTCGACCTGGCGACCCTGGTCGAGGGCTGCGCCGGCTTCCCGGGCGTCGCGCGGCGTTTCGAGCGCCGCGGCGAGCGCGACGGTGTGGCAGTGGTCGACGACTACGCTCACCACCCGACCGAGCTCCGGGCGGTGCTGGCGGCGGCCCGGCAGGCCCTCCCCGGACGGCGGCTGGTGGCGGCCTTCCAGCCGCACCTGTATAGCCGCACCCGGGACTTCGCCGACGACTTCGGCCGCGCCCTGACCGGCGCCGACGTCGCCGTCGTGCTGCCGGTCTACCCGGCCCGCGAGCAGCCCCTCGCCGGGGTCGACGCCAGTCTGGTGGTGGCTGCGGCGGTCCGCGCGGGTCACCCCGCGGTCACCGTCGGACCACCAGTGACCGAGGCCTTCGGGTTCCTCAGAGGCCTGCTGCGGCCGGGCGACGTGCTGCTGACCCTTGGCGCCGGCGACGTCGACCGCGTGGCCGCGGCCTGGCTGGCCGGGGAGGCGCGGTGAACGGCCGGCGCTTCCTCCCCGAGCGGCTGCGGCCCACGGCCCCGAGCCTGCGTCGGGCCCGCCGCGGACTGGCCACGGTGGCGGCGGTGCCGCTGCTCGTTGCGATCGCGCCGCTGTGGCGGATCCAGACGGTGGAGGTCGTCGCCTGCCCGGGCATCCCGGTCGAGGAGGTGGCGGCGCTCGAGGCGCTCGAGGGGCGCCCGGCCCTGACCGTGCGGCTGTCCGACATCCGCGAGCGGCTCGCCCACTGGCCGGGAGTGGCCTCGGTCGAGGTCTCGCTGCACCTGCCAGGTCGGCTGGTGGTGACGACCCGGCCGCGGGAGGTGCTCGCCTCCACCCGCGTCGACGGACGCTGGCGAGCGGTGCACGGCGACGGCGCCATCGGGCCGGATCTCGAGACCCCAGTGTGGCCGACGCTCGAGGGCTTCCTCGGGGACGAGGCGCGGCAGCGGGCGATCGAGGTGGTGGCGCGGGTCGAGGCTGGTTGCGGCCTGAAGGTGCTGACAGCGGCGTGGGTGACGCCGGACGACCTCCGTCTCGAGCTTGCCGGCGCTGCCGCCGAGACTGCGGCCGTGGTCCACGTCCGCCCCGGCGGAAGCGCCGCCGAGCGGTGGTGGTGCGAGAGGAGCGCCAGCGGCGAGCTGCCGGCGCGGTGGGCCGACCTGCGGGGCGCCAGCCGCATCGTGCTCGGGGGTGCGCCGTGAGCGAGCCACGCCCCGTGGTCGGCATCGACGTCGGCTCGAGCACGGTGTCGGTGGTCGTCGCCAGCTGCGACGGCGAGCAGCTGGTAGTCCGGGGGTGCGGTCAGGCCAGGCACGACGGCGCCCGCCGGGGCGTGATCGCCGCCCTGGACGAGGTCTCCGAGGCGATCCGGACGGCGGCCGAGGAGGCCGAGGCGATGGCCTCGGTGCCGGTCGAGGAGGCGGTGGTCGGGATCGGCGGCATGCCGGTCGTCGGTCGCCCCTCCACCGCTTCCGTGCCGGTCACCGGTCGCGACCACACGGTGTGCGAGGACGACGTCCGCCGAGCGTTGCAGGCGAGCGCCGGCGTGTCGGTGCCCGCCGATTTCCGGGTGCTCGACATCATCCCGTGCGGCTTCGCCCTCGACGGCCAGCCCGGGGTCGAGCGGCCGGTCGGCATGCCGGGAACCCGGCTCGACGCCTTCTCCTTCGTGCTGTATGCCAACCGGACCCACGCCGAGACCGTCGAGCAGGCGGTCAACCGGGCAGCGGTGGCGGTGCGTCGCCTGGTCTACGAGCCCATGGCCGCCGCCGAGGCGGTGCTCACCGACGACGAGCGCGACCTCGGATGCCTGGTGCTGGACATCGGCCACGCCTCGACGGAGTGGGTGCTCTACGCGGCGCGGGCGGTGGTCGCCGCGGGCGCGGTGCCGATCGGCGGCCGGCACTTCACCGCCGACCTCGCGACCATGCTCAAGACCACCACCGCGGCCGCCGAGAGCAGCAAGCGGATCGTCGGTGCGGCGGTGAAGCGCGAGGGCCTGGACCTCGAGGCGATCGAGGTGCCCGCCCTCGGCGGCGACGGCAACCAGGTGCACTCGGCGCAGTTCGCCGCCGAGGTGCTGTACGAGCGCGGCCGGGACCTGATGATCGGCGTGCACCGGGTGCTCGCCGCTCACCGGCTCGACCGACTGCCCCGGGCCGGGGTGGTTCTGACCGGCGGCGGGGCCCGGCTGGACGGCCTCATCGAGCTCGCCGAGATGGTTTTCGGCCATCGGGTGCGGGTCGGTTCGCCGCGCGGCCTCGCCGGCCTGGTCGACCCGGTCGCCGAGCCGGAGTGGGCGGTCGCTTGTGGACTGATCCGTCTGCAGCATCGCCAGCGGGAGATCCTGACCCTGCGTGAGAGCCGCCCCGGCCTCTTCGGCTGGCTGCGCAGTGCTCTCGGTGACTTCTTCGAACTGGGAGGTGGAACGTGATCGACTTCGACGGCGCAATGGTGGACGACGACCTCGACGGCCGCGCGGCGGACGGCCCCAGCCCGGGCATCATGCTCGACGAGGTGACCGCGCCGGCCCGGATCAAGGTGATCGGGGTCGGCGGCGGCGGCTGCAACTCGGTGAACCGGATGATCGACGCCCGGCTGACCGGGGTCGAGTTCATCGCGGCCAACACCGACGCCCAGGCGCTCGGCAAGTCCCGCGCGTCGGTCAAGCTCCAGCTCGGTCTCGAGCTGACCCGCGGGCTCGGCGCCGGCGCCAACCCGGACGTCGGGCGCAACTCGGCGCTGGAGGCGGACAAGAAGATCTTCGACCTGCTCGAGGGCGCCGACATGGTCTTCATCACCTGCGGCATGGGCGGCGGCACCGGCACCGGTGCGGCGCCGATCATCGCCCAGATGGCCCAGGACGTCGGCGCCTTGACCGTCGCCGTGGTGACCAAGCCCTTCAGCTTCGAGGGCTCCCGACGCCGCAAGACGGCCGAGGAGGGCATCGAGCAGCTCGCCCAGCACGTCGACACCCTGATCACCATTCCCAACGACCGGCTGCTCAAGTTCGTCGAGCGCAACACCAGCTTCACCGATGCCATGCGGATCGCCGACGACGTGCTGCGTCAGGCGGTGCAGGGGATCGCCGACATCATCACCGTTCCCGGCCTGATCAACCGCGACTTCGCCGACGTGCGCACGGTGATGCAGGGGATGGGCCACGCCCTGATGGGCATCGGCACCGCCTCGGGCGAGCACCGGGCGGTGGAGGCGGCGCAGCAGGCGATCGCCTCGCCGCTGCTCGAGGAGACCTCGATCGAGGGCGCCCGCGGTCTGCTGATCAACATCACCGGCGGCGCTGACGTGACCTTGAACGAGATCAACGAGGCGGCCGAGATCATCACCGAGGGCGCCGACCCCAACGCCCAGATCCTGTTCGGCGCGGTGGTCGACGACCGCCGTGCCGGGGAGCTCCAGGTGACGGTGATCGCGACCGGCTTCCACCTGGAGCACGAGTCCGTCCAGATCCCGATGGGCCGGCCGTCGCTGGCGCCGGTCGAGCCGATCCGCGAGGAGCGCAGCCCGGTCCGGATGAGTCGCTTCTTCGTCCCCGGCGGCCCCAACTCCGAGTACGGCATCAACCAGACCGACGACTACGAGATCCCAGCGATCCTCCGCAAGCAGATGGACTGACGGAGACCACACCACAAAGCGAGCACCATCCTCCTCCCACTTGGGTCCCGGGCGTTCCGGGAACCATCCGTGTCCCCTCCCGCACTCCACCTCCCGGCGGGAGGGGCCCTTTCTTTCTAGCGCCCGATTCCGATCCCGATCTCGAGCCGGTTCCCGTGCCCGCGCCCGGATCTCCTTGCCCGACCGCGCGCGACATCCGGGATCAGGCGGCGGGCGGCGGGATCCGCGGACTCGCGAAGCGAGGACGCCAACTGGCGGCGGCCGATCTGCCGGCTCACCACCGACGCCAGGATGAGCCCGTGCCACATAGGGTCGCCTTCGGCCACCGCAATGGGCAGGGCAGCGGCAGCGATGTTTGCTGGCCCGGGTGGGTCAGAGGGTCGAAGACCCGCGAGCCCTGCGGTTGGTCCAGCGGATGCTGAAGGCGCTCGAACCCCAGTAGGACGGATCGTCGGTTGTGTGTCGCGGGCTCGGGCTCGGACTCGGGAACCACGGTCGACGAACTCGGGAGAGCGAACGGCTTGCCACCGCGACACGGCGCCCGGCCCCCCGCCCGTTGCCCGCCACCCGGGCCCGCGGCCGACTCGGTTTCGGTGCGCGGGAACGCCCCCGCGGCCGCACCTGTTGCAGACGGCGAGGGAGGTGGCCGATGGAGTATCGACGTCTGGGGGGATCGGGCCTCAAGGTCTCGGCGCTGTCCTTCGGCGCCTGGGTGACCTTCGGGCCGCAGATGGGCATCGACGAGGCCCACGACTGCATGGCGGCGGCGTTCGACGCTGGCGTCAACTTCTTCGACAACGCCGAGGCCTACGCCGGTGGCCGGGCCGAGGAGATCATGGGTGAGGTCATCCGACGGGCCGGCTGGCGACGCTCCGACCTCGTCGTCTCGACCAAGATCTTCTGGGGCGGCCAGGGCCCCAACGACTGCGGCCTGTCGCGCAAGCACCTGCTCGAGGGCGCCGACGCCGCTCTCGGCCGGCTCGGCCTCGACTACGTCGACCTGCTGTTCTGCCACCGGGCCGATCTACACACCCCGGTGGAGGAGACGGTGCGGGCCATGGACCACCTCGTTCGCCAGGGCAGGGTCCTCTACTGGGGCACCTCCGAGTGGCCCGCCGAGCGCATTCTCGAGGCCTGGCACGTGGCGCGTCGTGAGCGGCTGACCCCGCCGGTGATGGAGCAGCCGGAGTACAGCATGCTCCACCGCAGCCGCGTGGAGCGGGAGTACCTGCCGCTGTTTGACCGGATCGGCCTGGGCGCCACCACGTGGAGCCCCCTGGCCGGTGGGCTCCTGACCGGCAAGTACCTGGACGGCATTCCGGCTGGCTCGCGGCCGACGCTGCCCGGCTACGACTGGCTGAGGGGCCGCTTCGAGGGACCGCGGGCCGAGCGCGACCTCGCCACCGTTCGCGCCCTGGCGCCGGTCGCCGCCGACCTCGGCGGCACCCTCGCCCAGCTCGCCATCGCCTGGTGCCTGAAGAACCCCCATGTGTCCACCGTGATCCTCGGCGCCTCGCGACGCTCCCAGCTCGTGGAGAACCTCGCCGCACTGGCCATTGCCGACCGCCTGACCCCGGACACGATGATGCGCATCGAGGAGATCCTGACGAACCGCCCCGAGCCCGAGAAGGACTGGCGGAACCTCTGAGGCGAGACCCGGTACAGGAGCGGGAACCCACCCGCTTGCGTGCAGGATCGTGACGGTGCCGGCGTCGTCCGGTGAGATCCGGCGGCGCTACGAGGCCGGCTTCGGCGAGCAGCTCGCGACCTCCCCGGCCGAGCTTGTGCCTGGCGCTCGCAAGCTCGTCGAGAGTCTGGCGGAGCGGCCCGACGTGACGCTCGGCCTGCTCACCGGGAACCTCAAAGGCACGGGCCGGGCAAGGTCGAGCGATTCGGGCTCGGGCTCGGGAACACCGGTCCACGATTCCGGCAGGACGAGGGGCGTGACATCACGACAGCGATCTGGCCCGCCGCCGCCAAGTTGACGTGCCCCGGGGGCGGCCGGTAGCATGGGTCGGTCGGCTCAGAGGAAACTGCACACGTCCCGGCGCCCGGCGCGGGGGCTCGGAGCGGAAGGAGGTTCGATGTGGCATTCATGAAGCGTTCGCGTGTGCTGTCGGCGGCGGTGGTGATCGTGCTGGCGCCGTCCCTCGGCGCGGCGGCGGGCTTCGCGCTGTTCGAGCACGGCAACCGGGGCATGGCGATGGGCGGTGCGATGACCGCCGTGGCGGACGACCTGTCGGCGATGTTCTGGAACCCGGGCGGGCTCGCCTTCCAGATCGACGAGGGCGTCCAGGCGCTCGCCGGTGTCACCTTCATCACCGCCGGCAACCAGAGCTTCGTCGGCGACTCTCCCTACCCGGGGGCCGGCTACACCGCCGAGCAGGTGTCGCAGGTGTTCTTCCCCTTCCACTTCTACTTCGCCTACCCGCTCGGCGACCGGGTCAACTTCGGGCTGTCCCTGACCAACCCCTTCGGCCTCGGCACGCGCTGGGAGGACGACCACGCCGGGCGATTCATCTCCCGGCGGGCTGACCTCGCGACTTACAACCTGTCGCCGAACCTCGCCTTCAAGCTCAACGACTCGATCGGGCTCGGGGTCGGCGTCGACTACATGATCGGCGAGATCGACCTGATCCGGAACATCGGCTTCATCGACCCCTTCACCCAGCAGCTCGTCGACGTCGGCCGGGTCCACATGCAGACCGACGACCTGTCGAGCGGCGGCTGGGGCTGGCATGCCGGCCTCCAGGTCAAGCTGCCGGCTGGCCTCTCCCTCGGCGCCCTGTACCGGTCGAACATCACTATCAGCTATGACGGCGTCGCAGACTTCTTGCAGTACCAGAGCGGCAGCCCGGAGTTCGACGCCCTGCTCGCAACCCTGATCCCGTTCGGCCAGAAGGTCCCGATCACCAGCGAGATCGAGTTCCCCGACTACTACTCGGTCGGCCTGGCCTGGTCCGACGAAGCGCTGACCGTGTCCGCTCAGTACGGCAAGATGGGCTGGTCGAGCTTCTCGGAGCTGCCGCTGACCTTCCCCGGCCAGCCGCAGTTCTCCGACGTGATCGAGCAGCTCTACGAGGACTCCGAGCAGTACCGTCTCGGCGTCGAGTGGCGGATGAGCGAGAATCTCGCCCTGCAGGCCGGCGCGCTGTACGACGAAACCCCCCAGCCGACGATCTCGATGTCGCCGCTGCTCGGCGACGGCGACCGTACCGGCTTTTCCCTCGGCGCCAGCTTCGCCATCGGCGACGTCGCCGTCGACGTCGGCTACATGTACCTGACCTTCGACGAGCGCTGCACCGGCGGCGCCTCGATCGACGGCTATGACGGTTGCTACGTCGACACCACCGCACACCTGATCGGCGCGACCCTCGGCATGCGCTTCTGAAAGGAGGACGCCGATGAAGAGGATCCTGCTCTCCCTGTCCGTCTCGGTGCTCCTCGGCGTGCTGCCGGCGAGCGCCCAGGTCGACTTCAGCCGCTACGTCGCCCTCGGCGACAGTCTGACCGCCGGCTACGTCGGCGGCGGCCTGCACCGCTTCTACCAGGAGAACTCCTACCCGGCCCTGCTCGCCCGTCAGGCGGGAGCGTCGGTCTTCGAGATGCCGCTGGTCTCGCCGCCCGGCCTGCCGCCGATCCTCGGCCTGGTCCAGCTCGTGCCGACGCCGGTGATCCTGCCGATCGACGACGTGCCCGGCTTTCCGCTCAACGCCGAGTACCCGCTGCCCTACAACAACCTCGGCGTGCCCGGGGCGAGTCTCGCCGACCTCCTGCTGACCACCGGCGACATCGAAGACCTGATCGCCGGCAACACCGACAACGTCATGCACGACCTGATCCTGCGGCGCCCGACCGTGCCCGACCCGGCCACCGGTCAGCCGTTGGCCGCCACCGCGCTGGTCCAGGCGATCGCCCAGAACCCCACCTTCGTGACGCTGTGGATCGGCTCCAACGACATCCTCGGGGCGGCGATCTACGGCACCCCGGTCGAGGGCGTGACCATGACCCCGGTGGACGTGTTCGCCCAGCTCTACCCGCAGGTGGTGGGCGCCTTGGCGACCATGACCAACGCCCGCATGGTCATCCTCACCCTGCCGCCGGTGACCGCGATTCCCTTCACCACCAGCGTCGCGCCGGACGTCGACGTTCCCGGTCTGGGCACCGTCCGCCTGGTCGGCACGAACGGCCCGGTGAGCGACGACTCGCTCCTCACCCTCAACGCCACGGCCTTCATCGCCCAGGGCTGGGGCCTGCCGATCCCCGGCTCGCCGCCGCTGCCCGACGACCTCACCGTGACCGCCACGGGCATCGTGCCCGGGGTCATCCTGCGGCCCGACGAGATCGCGGCGATCAACGACCGCGTCGCCAGCTTCAACCAGGTCATCGAGAGCACCGCCGCGGCATTCGGGATCCCGGTGCTCGACGTGCCCGAGATGTTCCGCCAGGTCGAGGAGAACGGTCGCTGGCTGCTCGGCGGCATCGAGCTGTCGACCGACTTTCTCGTCGGCGGCATCTTCTCCTACGACGGGGTCCATCCGCAGAACATCGGCTACGCCATGGTTGCGGTCGAGCTCATCGACCTGGTCAACCGTACCTGGGGCGCCTCGATCCCGCAGGTCGACATGAGCGAGGTGCTGTGCGGCGGCGGCTGCGCCGACCAGGGTGTGCCGACCCCGATTCCGACCGCCAAGGCCGACTTCTCGTGGGCCGTGGTGGAATCTCTGATGGAGGCGTTCCCGCTGCTCGGCAACCCGCGGCCCCGGCTGGTGGAGCAGGCGCCGGTCCTCGACTGACCCCGGTCACACCCCGACCCGGATCGCGGCCCGGACGCCTGTCCGGGCCGCTTCGCCATGCCGTGAGGTGCACGGCCGGTGCTAGAATCGCCGCCGTTTCAAGGAGGTCCGCCGTGTCCCGTTTCGTCATGCGTACCCTGATCGCCGGTCTTGTGGTTCTCGGCTCGGCCGCCGCTGCGCCTGCCCAGCTGTGCGAGCTGACCGAGGTCGCCTCGGCGTCGGCGCCGGGGGTCCCGGGCAAGGTGATCGTCGTCGGTGACCGAGCCTACTTCGCCGCCGGGTCCGCCGGCGTCGTCGCCGCCGACATCGGCCAGCCGAGGCTCTTCGGACCGATCGTCACCTCGCCGACCAGCGGCGAGGTCGTCGACCTCGCGCTGGAGTACTTCCGCGACTTCATTCTCACCGCCGAGGGCTCAGCCGGGCTCGGCACCTATGGCATCGGGGCCGCAGGCGTCCTCGAGCCGATCGCGATCGCCGACCTCGGCGGCGCCGTGATCTCGCTCGACGGCCTGACCGGGACCTATGCCGTCGGCACCGCCGAGGGCGTGCTGCACACCGTGCTGGTGGACTCCAACGGCATGGCGACGATCGCCGGGTCCGTGACCCTCGGCGGCCAGGTCGCCGACCTCGCCAGGTCCGGCACGACGGTCTACTGCGCCCTCGGCGACGCCGGCCGGGTCGCCGCGGTCGACATCCGCTCCGCGGCGAGCCCGACGTTGCTCGGCGCCGTCGAGCTCGGTGGCCCGGTGCAGGCGGTCGCGGTGTCCGGGACGACCGTCTTCGCGGCGGTCGACGACGTCGGCATCGTCAGCCTGGTGGCGAGCGACGGCAGCCTGGTCCCGATGGACACCCTTCCTCTCGTCACCCCGGCGAGCGAGATCGAGGTCTGGTCGGGCCGGGTGTACGCCGGCGGGCCGGAGCTCGGCGTGCTCGAGATCGAAGCGGCCCTGGGCACCGACCTCCTCGAGCTTGCCCGCTTGGACCTCGAGGGGACGCAGGGCTTCGCGGTCCTCGGCGACAACCTGTACGTCGGGCGGGGCGCTCTCGGCCTGGCCATCGTCGACGCCTCCGACTGTGCCACCACCGGCGGCGCGATCACCACCTCGTTCATCCCGGCAGGGGCCCGGGCGGTCGGCGCCTCGGCGAGCTTCTGGGTGACCGACGTCGCCATCGCCAACCTCTCGGACGGCCCGGCGACCTTCAACCTCGCCTACCTGCCCAGAGGCGCCGACAACTCCACGCCGGTTAACGTCTCGGGGGTCGTCGCGGCCGGGGAGCAGCTGATCGCGGCCGACGTCTTCGGCACGGTGTTCGGGCTGACCAGCGCCAACGGCGGCCTCCGGGTACGCGTCTCCCACCCGGAGGTCCGGGTCTCGAGCCGGACCTACAACGCCGCCGGCGCCGAGGGCACCTACGGGCAGTTCATCCCGGCGCTCAGGTTGGCCGACTCGGTCGAGCGGGGCAATGCCGGTGCGCTGCTGCAGCTGCAGGAGAACCCGGACTTCAGGACCAACATCGGCGTGCTCAACCTCGACCCGACCCCGGTCGACTTCAAGGTCGCCCTCTATGACGGTCTCGACGGAAGCCTGCGCGCCGAGGTGGTCGGCTCGCTGCCCGCCTTCGGCCAGTTCCAGTACAACGGCATCTACGCCGCCGCCGGCGCCGGTAGCGTCGACTCCGGCTTCGCGGTGGCCAGCATCACCTCGCCCGCCGGCAGGATCCTGGCCTACGCCTCGGTGGTCGACCGCGGCTCCAACGACCCGATCTTCGTGCCGAGCCAACGGCTTGGTGACGCGTCGCCCTTCAATCCCTGAGGCGGGCTCCGACACCGTCCGGGGTCGACGGATGCGGGCCCTGAAGGGTCCGCATCCGTGCCTTCGCGACGACGGCGACGATCAGTTGACCCAGCGGTTCTGATCGCGGTCGGAGTCGACGACCTTGAAGTCGCGGCGGCGCCGCAGGCGGGAGAGCTTGCGCTCGATCAGCCAGCGCTCGAGCTGGAGACGGCCGTCTCGGTAGAGCCGGCGAGGTCCGCCGCGGCGCAGCTGGACGACCGTGACCAGGACCGCCGCACAGATGCCGAGGAAGCCGGCCAGGTCCTTGGTGGAGAGATAGCCCATGAAGGCGAACAGGATCTCGAGCCAGACGAACCACCGTGCCCGGATCGGCAGCACGAAGAAGAGCAGGATCGTGGCCTCACCGGCGAGGGTCGCGAAGGCGGCGATGACGATCGCCAACAGCATCCGCTGACCCTGCATGAGCAGCAGGCTGGTCGGCGCCGCGGCGGCGAAGATCCCGGCCACCGCCAGCACCACCGTCGCCAGTACGGCGGCGGCGACGACCGAGATCACCAGCACCTGCCAGAAGCGGCGCTGCCCGAGCCGCCAGAAGACATCCTTGGCGAACCAGTAGAGCACCAGCAGCTCGAGCAGGAACCACAGGCTGGGCGAGCCGTAGCCGATGAAGGCGTAGCTGCCGAGCTGCCAGAGGAAGCCGACCTGGACGGCCGGAGTCAGGCGCAACCAGCCGATGAGCCCTGCGGTGAGGTCGAAGAACTGCAGCGCGAAGGTGACGAAGACCACCGCGAGCAGCGCCACGACGTCGCGCGGCGGCGGTCCCGTGAGGCCGCCGAAACCGCTGCCGACCGGCGCTCGCGAGCTCATGACGGCTCCGCCGAGGTCCGGGCGCGGCGGCGGTGGGTGTGGGGCGCGGCGAAGCGGATCATCTGACGAGCCTAGACCGATCCTCGCCGGGCGGCAACACCGTGGCCCCCACACTTCAAGGTCGGGAATGTGAGCGACTCCAACTCAGGTTGTCGCTGGCACGGCTGCCGCCCGTTGCCGGGACGGCCCGGGCGACCGACCTTGACCTCGGGGCAGCCGTGGTCACCATGAGGAGACAGACATGAGCGAGCTTGTCCACCTGCCCGTCCTGCCGCTGCGCGAGGCGGTGCTGTTCCCGGGGGTCACGTCACCGATCGCGGCCGGTCGGCCGGGGACTCTGCGGGCGATCGAGGCCGCACTGAAGGACGGCGAGAAGAGGATCTTCGTGGTGTCGCAGCGGGAGAACGTCGAGGACGTCACCCCCGAGCTGCTCTACGGCATGGGCACCGTCGCCACCATCGGCCCGGTGCAGCGGGGGCCGTCCGGCATGCGGTTGCTGCTCAACGGCCAGCAGCGGGGCGTCGCGGTGCGCTTCGACGTCGACGACGAGGTCATGACCGCAGCGGTGCGCATCGCCGAGGAGCAGCCGCCGCTCGACCCCGGTTCGCCGACCTTCACGGCGCTGTACCGGGAGACCCGCGAACGGGCGGCCGAGCTCGGCCGCCGCGCCGGCATGCCCAAGGAGGCGGTGCAGCAGTTCCTGGCCGAGAACCAGGAGCCCGGCCGCTTCGCCGATCTCGTCGCCGGCCACCTCGACCTCAAGCCCTTCGAGGCGCAGCGCCTGCTCGAGGCGCTGCCCCACGAGGAGCGGCTGCGCCTGGTGCTGCTGCACATCCAGAAGCAGGTGGCGATCCTCGACGCCCAGGAGGAGATCAAGTCACAGGTCCAGGAGGAGATCGGCGACCGCCACCGGGAGATGTTCTTGCGCCAGCAGCTCAAGGCGATCCAGAAGGAGCTCGGCGAGGACGGCGGCCGCGAGGACCTGGAGACGCTGCGCGAGAAGCTCGAGGCTCTCGAGTTGCCGCCGGAGGCGCGCAAGGAGGTCGAGCGCGAGCTCGGACGGCTCGAGCGCATGGGCCCGGAGGGCATGGAGGCGCAGGTCATCCGGACCTACCTCGAGACGATCTGCGAGCTGCCCTGGTCGGAGCTCTCCGAGGAGCGGCTCGACATCTCCCGGGCCGCCGAGATCCTCGAGGAGGACCACTACGCCCTCGGCGACGTCAAGGACCGGATCCTCGAGTTCCTGGCGGTGCAGCTGCTGCGTCTGAAGGCGGAGGCGGAGGCGGAGGCGGAGGCCGCGGGGCAGGTGGAGCAGGAGGCGGCCGAGGAGGTCGAGCCGGTTCCGGACCAGCCCGAGCTTCGCGAGTCGCCGTCTCCGACCCTCGCCAAGGACACCACCGGCCGCAACCCGATCCTCCTCTTCGTCGGTCCTCCGGGGGTCGGCAAGACCTCCGTCGCCCAGTCGATCGCCCGCGCCATGGGCCGCGAGTACGTGCGGATCTCCCTCGGCGGCGTGCGTGACGAGGCCGACGTACGCGGTCATCGGCGGACCTACGTCGGCGCCATGCCCGGGAGGATCATCCAGGGCATGAAGCAGGCCGGCAGCCGCAACCCGGTCTTCCTGCTCGACGAGGTCGACAAGCTCGGCGCCTCCTACCAGGGTGACCCCGGTGCGGCGCTGCTCGAGGTCCTCGACCCGGCCCAGAACGACACCTTCGTCGACCACTACCTCGGCGTGCCCTTCGACCTCAGCCAGGTCCAGTTCATCTGCACCGCGAACTTCATTCAGAACATCCCGGGTCCTCTGCAGGACCGCATGGAGGTCGTCGAGTTCGCCGGCTACACCGAGGGCGAGAAGCTCGAGATCTCGCGGCGTTACCTGATCCCCCGCCAGGTCAAGCAGGCCGGCCTCGGCGACGGGCAGATCTCGTTCAGCGACGACGCCGTACAGGCCCTGATCTCCGGCTACACCCGGGAGTCCGGGGTGCGCCAGCTCGAGCGTGAGATCGGCCGCCTGGCGCGCAAGGTGGCGCGCAAGATCGCGGCGGCCGAGATCGAGTCGTACGCGGTCGGTGCCGCTGAGGTCAAGGAGCTGCTCGGCCGGCCGCGGGTCCATCCCGAGAGGGCCGCCGAGAGCGACCAGACCGGGGTGGCGACCGGCATGTACTACACACCGGTGGGCGGCGACATCATGTTCGTCGAGGCCTCGCCGATGCCGGGCAAGGGCAACCTGGTGCTCACCGGGCAGCTCGGCGACGTCATGAAGGAGTCCGCTCAGGCCGCCTGGACCTTCGCCAAGGCGCACGCCGAGCAGCTCTTCATCGACCCGAAGGCCTTCGAGCAGGACGTCCACGTCCACGTTCCAGCCGGCGCCATCCCCAAGGACGGGCCCTCCGCCGGGGTGACCATGGCCACCGCCCTGGTGTCGGCGCTCGCCCACCGGCCGGCTCGCCACGAGGTGGCGATGACCGGCGAGATCACCCTGTCGGGTCGGGTGCTGCCGATCGGCGGCGTCAAGGAGAAGGTGCTCGGCGCGGTGCGCGCCGGCATCACCGAGATCGTGCTGCCCGCCAGCAACGAGGCCGACCTCGAGGACCTGCCCGAGGAAGTCCGGAAGCGGCTCGAGATCCACCTCGTCTCCGAGCTCGGCGAGGCCCTCGCCCACACCCTGCGCGGCGGTGTCTTCCGTGAAGGGCGGCTGCAGTTCACGACCACGCCCGGCTCGAGTCCGCAGCCGCTCAGGCACTGAGCGAGCCGGCGGCTCGGCCGGGCGCGGTGACGGCCGCCGCCCGGGCAGCGTAGACTGGCGACGTGACGCGGAAGACCCTGGTTGTCGTGGCCGCGGCA
>CAZKKP010000041.1:0-15380 GCA_964553295.1 uncultured Thermoanaerobaculia bacterium
CGAGGTGCAGGACGCCGTCCGCCCCCGGAGCGCTGTGCGAAGTCGCACCTTGCGATCCGGTATCGTTCGCCGGGGTTCGCTCACCGGCACAGCCGAGGCCGAGCGACAAGCAGAGCAGGACTGCGGGAGCGATCAGCGTCTTCATCGGGCATCCTCCACGACGCTTCGGCGTCGACTCGGGACAACGACGCGTGGCGCGCCTCCATTTCAACCGCCCGGGTCCCCGACGAGCCCTGTGCCACTCCCGGCTCACACGTCCGTCCTGCGGCGATTCGTGGCAGAGGTCGCACTCTCTGAATCCTCTTCCAGGAATCTGGCACGTCGCCGCAGGATCCGCGTCAACCCCCTCTGCCGCTCCCGGCTCGCAAGCCAACCCATCTTGGCGCCGACTTCTCGCACGAGCTCACTCAAGAAGGTCTCGGGAGACTCCTTCGCACGACGTCGCAGGATCCGCGCGGCTCCTCTGTGCCTCCGGGTCTCTGTGGTTCAACCTCATGAGGCTACATGCGTTCCAGGCTTGTAGTTTCCAGGTTTCATGTCAGTAACTTGGGAACTCCAAGCCCGGCGCCGATGCGGGACCTCGCTGTGATAGCCCTGCAGACTACTCTAGGGAAGCCGTTGCCTCAACAATGTCGACTTTGTCTGACCTGGCATGCATACGGAGTGCTATCCTCCGGTCGTGAGCGGAGACGCAGCATCTGTGTTCAACCACATTGCTCCGAGGGTTCTTCTCCTGGGTGGGCCGAATGGTGCTGGAAAGACGACGATCGCACCCCACCTTCTGGCGGAGCACCTGTCGATTGAGCGGTATGTCAACGCGGACAGGATCGCGGAGGGCCTCGACGGCTTCTCCCCCGCCTCGGTGTCGTTGACCGCGGGGCGAGTGATGCTGGAACGAGTGCATGCGCTCGCGGCACGTCGCGAGTCCTTCGCCTTCGAGACGACCCTTGCGTCACGGACGTTCGCGGATTGGATCGGACGCCTACAGGCCGACGGGTACGTTTTCCTGCTCTTCTTCGTCGCGCTGCAAACGAGCGACATCGCGGTCGCCCGGGTTGCCGAACGAGTGAGGCTCGGAGGGCACCAGGTCGAGGAAGGCGATATTCGGCGACGGTTCATTCGGGGCTTGAGGAACTTCTTCGGACTGTACAGGCCGCTTGCCGACCGCTGGTGGTTCTATGACAACTCTGGCCCCGAGCGAGCGATCGAGGTCGCCCGGAGCCAGCGCGGTGAAGGCGCGACGACGGTGGTCGCCCCGGAGCTGTGGCGGTACTACAAGGAGGTCGGAGATGTCCCAACCCCGTGAGACGGCGGCCGCCACGGCCGACTTCGATCACCTCGCCATCGAACGTGCGGTGGTGCGAGCGATTCGCCGTGCGCTGCTCGACCACAAGCGTGCCGGGAACCCGATCGCCGGGCTTCGGGACGGGAAGGTGGTGTGGATCGCTCCGGAAGACATCGACATCGAAAATCCGAATCCGGTGCCAGACCCAACGAAAACGTGATCATGCGTGGCAGGCTGGTAGTTTCCAAGTTTCATGTCAAGAACTTGGAAACTCCAAGCCCTGCGCCGATGAGAAAGTTTCGGGAGACTCCTTCGCACGACATCGCAGGATCCGCACGGCTCCTCTGTGCCTCCGGGTCTCTGTGGTTCAACCTCATGAGGCCAGGTCGCGGGCAGGCGCCTGCCGGGACCGTGTACCATCAGGCGTGTTCTCGGGTGCGCGTGCGGTCTTGCAGCGAACGCGATCCCGTGCGCACGCAACGTCGGCGGAGAAGATCGGGAGGGGATCATGCGAGCTTGGTCCGGTGTCGTGGCGATGGCGGCGTGTGTGGCTCTTTCATTGGGCCCGGGGTTGGCCGGGGCGGCGGTGTACGTGTCGCAGACGAAGGGCAGCAACCAGAACCCGGGAACCCGGGAGAGCCCGGTCAAGGAGATCGACACGGCGATCACCATGGCCCGGGACGGCGACGAGATCTTCATCGCCGGCGGGATCTACATGGGGACCTTCGGCATCGGCTACATGGAGAGCGACAGGCCGCTGAAGCTGTACGGCAGCTACGACGAGACCTTCACGTCGCGGAGCATCGTCGACACGCCGACCGTCTTCCAGCCGGACAACGCGGCCGGAGGCAAGGCCCGCAAGGCCTTCCTGAAGCTCACCAAGGTGGTCGCCGGCACGGTGATTGACGGCATCGTCTTCGACATGGGCCAGCGCAACGCCTACAGCTCGAACGACGGCATCGTCAAGGGGCTCGACACGGGCCGTCTGCTGCGCTCCACCGAGCGGCCGGCAAGCGGCAACAGCACGGCCGAGGAGCCGATCCTCCAGGTGGTGAGCGCCGCCCAGGGGGGCGACGTCACCATCCGGAACTGTGTGTTCGTCAACGGCGCCAGCTTCGCCATCCAGGCCGGCCACCGGGAGGGGGTCTTCCGCATCCTGAACAACGTCTTCGTCGGCAACCGCATGGCGGCGATCGAGGTGTTCGGAACCTGTGCCTCGCGCGGCGGGCCGGGCGACATGGCCCGCTGCGGCATGGTGGAGATCGCCCACAACACGATCCTCTTCTCCTGGAGCCGCCAGAAGGACATGCTCGACATGGGCTACGGCGTCCGCGTGATGACCAAGTGCGAGTACCACATCCACCACAACGTCATCGGCGGCAGCGTGCTCGCCGGCATCGACCACACCCGCTTCAACCGCGACGAGTGGCTCAAGGTCGATGACAACATCTTCTTCGTCAACAAGAAGGGAGACCTGGACTACAGCCCGGCGAGCAACACCAAGCTGAGCATCCAGGTCGAGGAGTTCGGTGACCTTCGCTTCGCCTCGGCGAAAGGGAACCGCCGCGAGATCCCGGCCCGGCTGCCCATCGACCCGGCATACCTCGAGGGCTTCCTCGCCGCGAGCTACTCCGAGCAGGTGGACTTCGACCCCGACTCGCCCGCCAACCTGTGGCGGGAGGCGATGGGCCTGAACAAGCAGGGGAAGATCGCCTCGCAGGTGACGATGTTCATGAACCGCTACCCGTGGCGGGACACGCTGCGCCTGTTCGGCGCCATTCAGGGCTACGGCGCTCAGTCGTTCTGATCGCTGCCTGTCGCCGTCGACCATATCATGGTGCACCGTGGCACAATCTCCGACCGGGCGGCCTTTCTCGGCGCTCGTCTGGAGAGCTGGCGCTGGCGACCGTGGAGATCGACCGCCAGGTGGAACGATGTCGCGACAGGTGGCAGGAAGCTGGGGAACGTGGCCAGGACGCAGCATGACGGTCTCGCAATGCCGTCCACGACGTGGGCCGTACTGGCGGTCGCCGCTGTGCTCGCGGCGACCGTGGTGACAGAGGCGGCCGCCGAACGACCGGCCCACCGCGTGCCCCGGGTCGAGGGACCGATCCGCGTCGACGCGGTGCTCGACGAGCCCGCCTGGCAGCAGGCCCTGGTGCTCGAGCTCGCCTACGAGGTCGAGCCCGGCGACAACACGCCGGCGCCGGTGCGGACCGAGGTGCTGCTGGCCTATGGCGAGCGGGCGTTCTACATCGCCTTCCGTGCCTTCGACCCGGCGCCGGAGGAGATCTGGGCGCGCTTCTCCGACCACGACCAGGTGATGCAGGACGACTGGGTCCACTTCGTCCTCGACACCTTCGCCGACGGGCGGCGGGCCTTCGACTTCTTCGTCAACCCGCTCGGCGTCCAGGGCGACGCCATCGAGACCACCGGCGCCGGCTTCAACCGGGAGTGGGACGCCATCTGGGACTCCGCCGGCCGCATCACCGAGGAGGGCTACCTCGTCGAGGTTGCAATCCCCTTCAGCTCGCTGCGCTTCCAGCCCACGAGCGGCGATCAGGAGTGGGGCTTCGACGCGGTCCGCTCCTACCCGCGCCGGGTGCGGCACAAGCTGACCATCGCGCCGCGCGACCGCAACGACAACTGCTACCTCTGCCAGCTGCCGCGGATCGTCGGCTTCGCCGGCGCCAGCCCGGGGCGCAACCTCGAGTTGACTCCGACCCTGACCGGAGTCCACAGCGAGGGCCGCGAGGCCTCGCCCGGCGGTGGCTGGGTCGAGGAGCAGTCCGAGCTCGAGGCCGGGCTCACCGCCCGCTGGGGGATCACCCCCAACCTGTCCCTCAGCGGGACCCTGAACCCGGACTTCTCCCAGGTCGAGGCCGATGCCGCCCAGCTCGAGGTGAACACGCGCTTCAGCCTGTTCTACTCGGAGAAGCGGCCCTTCTTCCTCGAGGGCGTCGACACCTTCCAGACGCCGATCCGGGCGGTCTACACCCGGACCATGGCCGACCCGGACTGGGGGACGAAAGTCACCGGCAAGGTCGGCGGCGGCACCCTCGGCGCCTTCGTGGTGCGCGACGCCGTCACCAACCTGGTGCTGCCCGGCCCGGAAGGCTCGCGGACCGTTTCGCTCGGGCTGGAGAGCACCGCGGCGGTGGCTCGCTACCGGCAGGACCTTGGCGCCTCCTCAACTCTCGGGCTGCTGGTCACCGATCGGCGGGCGGATGGCTACCACAGCTCGGCCTACGGCCTTGACCTCGACCTGCGCTTCTCGCCGACGGACACCGTGAGCGTCCAGGCCCTGGGATCGGAGACCTCCTACCCGGAGCAGGTGGTCGAAGGACCTGCCCAGCCGTCGGGCGCCTTCGACGGTCACGCGCTCGAGGCCGGCTACCACCACGCGACCTCGCGCTGGGATCTCGAGCTCGACTACACCGCCGTCAGCCCGGGATTCCGCGCCGATCTCGGCTACGTGCCGCGAACCGGCTACCGGGAGTATGAGGGCTGGATCACCCGGATCTGGCGCCACGACGACCCGCGCCACTGGTACAACCAGCTGTCATTCGGCATCGGTTTCGAGCACACCGAAGGCTGGGACGGCGGCATGCTCGAGAGCGCCCCCGAGCTCTACCTCAACTACCAGGGTCCCTTCCAGAGCACGGTGATCGGCTACGCCGGTCTCGGTCGCCAGACCTACCGCGGCGTCGAGTACGACGCGCGCATCGCCGAGCTGTTCCTGTCGATCCGGGCAATGAGCGACCTCCGCCTCGGGATGTCGGTGCTCCACGGCGACGGCATCGACTACGAGGGCGAGCGACCGGGGCGGCGCACCCGCTTCAGGCCGTCGGTGGACGCCTGGGTCGGCAGGCGCCTGAGCGCGACGCTGTCCTGGATCCACGAGCGCTTCGACCTCGACGGCGAGGGGGACGAAGGCGGCGGCCGGCTCTACACCGCCGACCTCGCCGAGCTGAGGACTGTCGTGCAGTTCAACCGCCGTGCCTTCCTGCGACTCATTCTGCAGTACGGCGACACCCGCTACGAGGTCGAGCGGCTGCCCGAGCCGCGCGACCCGGAGTCGAGCCGCCTGCTCAGCCAGTTGCTCTTCAGCTATCGCCTCAATCCCTGGACCGCCCTCTACCTCGGCTACTCGGACAGCGCCCGGGGCGACAGCGAGGTCGCCCTGACCCGCGACCACCGCACCGTCTTCGTCAAGGTCGGCTACGCCTGGGTGCCGTGAGAGGGACACGGCGGGCCGCCCGAAGCACGTTCTTCGGTGAGCCTACCTGCGCAGCACCCAGATCGCCCATGGGGCGACACCGGTCTCGCTCACCCAGTCGATCCCCTCGTCGCCCCTGGCCAGCGGCTGCACGAGGTGTTCGGGCTCGAGGCCGGCCTCGCGGTAGACCGCCCGGTAGTCGGCCTCGGGCCACAGCACGTCGTCGACCGGACGGGCGTCGGAGTACTCGGTGGTGACGATGCGCACGACGTCGCCACAGCCTGCTCCGGCGTTCTCCGGGAAGTCGCGGGTCGAGAAGGTGACCCACTCGTGGGTGTAGATGGCGGGCGTCGACACGATGGACACGACCTTCCCCGACGGCTGCAGCAGCGAACGCAGCCCGGCGAACAGCCGCACCTTGCGGGCGAAGCCAGGGATGTTGTCGAAGGTGAAGGCCGACAGGACCAGGTCGAACCCGCCGGGCGGCAGGGACGAGAGGTCGCCGTCGGCGATCACCCGGTAGTCGCCTCCAGGGTCCCGGGAACGGGCGATCGCCACCATCTCCGCCGAGATGTCGAGGCCGACAGCCTCATAGCCCAGCGACTTCAGCCAGCGGGTCGAGCGACCGGTGCCGCAGCCGAAGTCGACGGCCCGGCGACCGGGCACGCGCTCGCGGAAGATCGCCGGCAGGTCGCGGAAGGCGAGGTGGTAGGTGCCGCCCAGGCCGAGCTCGTCGTAGGCGGCGGCGCGGCGGGCGTCCTCGTAGGTGTTCGTGAACTCCATGTGTCCTCCCCAAGACCGGGTCGTGCTCGGTCCTGACGAGGCCAGGATCATGCATAATCGGTCGTCAAGATAGATCCGATTCGGATCTATTTGGTGCTACCAATATCGGAGAACGCCGTGCTGGTGCTCACCGTCGACCCGGGCAGCTCCGTCCCGGTCTACCTCCAGATCCGGGACCGTGTCGTCGCCCTCGCCGAGGAGGGGACTCTCCGGCCGGGGGACCGCTTGCCTCCGACCCGCGCCCTTGCCGCCTCACTCGGCGTCCATCGCTCGACGGTGGTCCGGGCCTACGAGGAGATCCGCGCCCTCGGTTACCTCGAGAGCCGACCCGGGTCCTACTCCACGGTGCGGCGGCGGGCCAGGCCCCCCGCGACGGCAACGGTCGGCAGGGTGGGAGAGGGAATGGTCGACTGGTGGGCCAGGGCAACCTCCGGTGGGCGGGCGGCGCGCGCCGTTGGCGAGGAGCGCTTCGGGGGTCCGGGCGGCGGCGGGAGCATCGACCTCGAGCGTCTCGCTGCCGACCCGCGCCTCGCGCCCGACGCCGACCTCCGGCGCTGCCTGCGGTCCGTTCTCGTCCGGGGGCGTGGCGCGGTGCTCGACTACGCCGACCCGGCGGGATGGCGGCCGCTGCGCGAGGTTGTCGCCCTGCGTCTGCGAGCGCACGGCGTCACGGTGAGCGCCGAGGAGATCCTGATCACCTCGGGGGCCCAGCAGGCCCTCGACCTGGTGCTGCGCATGCTGACCCGAGTGGGCGACGAGGTGGTCGTCGAGGCGCCGACCTACGGGATGGCGCACGCGCTCTTGCGGCTGCACGGTCTCGTCCCGGTGGAGGTCCCGATGGCCGACGACGGCATGGACCTCGAGGCCCTCGAGACGGTGCTCGCACGGCGTCGAGCCAAGGTGGTGTACACCATGCCCAACTTCCACAATCCGACCGGAGTCACCACCTCCCAGGCGCACCGCGAGCGGTTGCTCGCGACGTGCGAACGTTGGACCGTACCGGTGGTCGAGGACGGCTTCGAGGAGGAGATGAAGTACTTCGGCCAGGCGGTGCTGCCGATCAAGTCGATTGACGCTCGTGGCATCGTGCTCTACGTCGGGACCTTTTCGAAGGTCGTCTTCCCGGGCCTGCGAGTGGGCTGGATCGCCGCTCCGTCATCGGCGATCGAGGCGCTGACTGCGATCCAGCACGTCTCCTGCCTGTCCGCGAACACCCTCGCCCAGGCGGCCGCCGAGCGCTTCTGCTCGGGCGGCGACTTCGAGGCCTACCTGCGCCGGATCCACCGGGTCTACCGCCGCCGGCTCCAGGTGATGCTCGAGGCGCTCGCGACGCAGCTGCCGCCGACGGTTGCCTGGACCCGGCCGAGCGGCGGCTACACGCTGTGGCTCACCCTGCCGGGGGCCTTCGCTGACGAGCCCTTCTGGTGCAGCCGGATCGCCGAGGCCGGGGTCAGAGTGGCCCCGGGGCGCGCGTTCTTCGGCGCTGCGCCCACAGCCGCCCACGCCCGGCTGTCGATCTCCTGCTGCGACGACGAACAGCTCAGGGAGGCGGCCGTCCGCCTGGGGCGGGCGCTGCGTGCCTGATCGAGGACCTCGCGCGACGGACACGCCGTCAGTCGCCGATGATCTTCACGAGGACGCGCTTCGGCCGGCGGCCGTCGAACTCTCCGTAGAAGATCTGCTCCCACGGGCCGAAGTCGAGGCGGCCGTCGGTGATCGCGACCACCACCTCGCGACCCATGATCTGGCGCTTGTGGTGGGCGTCGGCGTTGTCCTCGCCGGTGCGGTTGTGGTGGTAACGCTCGGGCGACGGGTCGAAAGGCGCGAGCTGCTCGAGCCAGCGCTTGTAGTCGCGGTGCAGCCCGGGCTCGTCGTCGTTGACGAACACCGAGGCGGTGATGTGCATGGCGTTGACCAGGCACAGGCCCTCGCGCACCCCCGAGTCGGCGACCGCCTTCTGGACCTGCGGGGTGATGTTCACGAAGTCCATGCGCTCGGGCACGGTCAGGCTCAGCTTGACGGTGTGTGACTTCATCAGGACCTCCTCTGGGAGCGGACGTGGACCCACCGACAGAGCACGCGCATGGCGCGGTCGGCGGAGCGGAAGACCGGCAGCCCGGCGGCCTCGAGCGCCGCCTCCATCGGGTCGAAGAGGGCGCCCGAGTCGACCACCGCGACCACCGGCTTGCGGCTCGCCCGGGCGACCCCGGGCAGCAGCTGGCACACCGACTCCGGGTCGAGCACCGACTCGGAGTGTCCGGGGCCGGCGGGAAGCGTCGCGAGGGCCGGCGTCAGCGGCACGATGCCGATCACCGCGGCGTCCACCTCGGGGTCGGCGAGCAGGGTCCTGACCAGCGCGGCGTAGGCGGCGTCGCCGGCCATCGGCGTGACGTCGAAGGGGTTCTTGGCGTCGACCAGGCCCTCGAGTCGGTGCTCGGCGAGCTGTCGGCGCAGGGTCTCGAGGCTGGCCGGACGGAGGGGCGCCAGCCGCAGCTCGCTGCGCTCGCCGGTGATCGAGTCGGCCATGCCCACCGCCTCGAAACCGGCGTTGGACATCGCCGCGACGCGGTTGCCGCCGACCTCGGCGCCGCCGAGGTGCACGCACAGCCTGAGGAGGTCGGAGAACTCGTTGAAGTCTCGCGCCACGAAGGCGCCCGCCTCCTCCAGGGCGGCCTCGCACACGGCGTAGTCTCCGGCCACCGAGGCGGTGTGGCCGGCGGTCGCCGAGCGCCCCTCGCTGGTGCGACCGGCCTTGTAGAAGACCACGTCCTTGCCCAGCGCCACGGTCTGCCGGACCGCGTGGGCGAAGGCGAGGCCGTCGCCGGGCTGGAAGCCCTCCATGTAGACCGCGAAGACCTCGAGCGACGGGTCGTCGTGGACGAAGCGCAGCAGGTCCGAGGCGGTGAGGTCGATCTGGTTGCCGATGGACAGCGCGTAGGCCGGGTCCAGCCAGGGCATGCGGCTCAGGTTGGCGATGATGAAGGCGCCGGACTGGGACAGGAAGCAGGTTCGCCGGGGGTGGTCGCCGCGGGACTTCGGCAGCTTCGTCTCGGGGATGAACATGGTGTCGTAGCGGCCGGGGTGGGAGATCACGCCCAGGGAGTTGCCGCCGATGAACACCGGCCCGCCGTCCTCCCAGCGGTGGGCCTCGCGGATGCGCGCCTCGAGCCGCCGGGCGAGCTCCTGACTGCCCTGCTTCTCGCCCAGGCCGCCGGGGATCAGGATGACGGCGTTGGCGCGGTCGTGGTCGAGCAGCTCCTCGAGCACCTCCGGGACCTGGTCGGCGCCGACCGCCACCACCAGCAGGTCGACCTTCTCCGGCAGCTCGCGGATCGACGGCACGCAGCGCACGCCGTCGAGCTCCTCGAGGCCGGGCCGGATGACGAAGGCGCGGTCGCGGTCGAAGCCGGCGGCGAGGATGTTGCGAAGAATGATGCGGCCCATGTTGAGGCCCCTGGACGACACGCCGATCACTGCCGCCGAGCGCGGCCGGAGCAGGCTCGAGATCTTGTGGATCGGGCGCGGCGCCCGGGCCGTGGTGGCCTCGCGGAACGAGCACACCCCGTCGAGGGGCGCGAGCCTCCCGCCGAACACGAAGAACGGGTTGACCTCGAGCTCGGCGAGGTGGAATCGCGCCTCGGGGTTGAGCTCGGAGAAGTGGTTGGCGAGGTCGATGAATGCCTGGAAGCACTCGGTCAGGATGCTGTCGGCGACCAGCCGGCGGCTGCCGCGCATCTGTCCGGACAGGCGCTGGTAGCTCAGGGTGCGGCGGAACAGCTCGAAGAAGGACGGCCCGTCGAGCAGGCCGGTCGGGGCGATGGCGACCGCTGCCCCCTTGCGGGTCTCGCGGGCGAGGATCTCCATCTCGACGCCGCCGAGCCCGGCCGAGATGATCGGGCCGAACTCGGTCGTCGTGCGGATGCCGACGAACAGCTCGGTGGCGAAACCGCGGGCGTCTGGCTCGACGAAGCGGGCGAGCAGCACCCCGGCCAGCTTCTCGCGCAGGCGCTCTTCGAGGGCGGCGCCGACGAGGCCGGCGAGGTCGGCCGAGCGCTCGGCGCGGTGGCTGGCGAGCCAGCCCGCGTAGGCCTCGGGCACCTGGCGCAGCATCAGCTCGAAGGCTGCCTCCACGGCGCCGATCTCGTTGGCGACGATGCGCACGCCCCGGGCCTCGGTCTTGTGGGTGATGTCGGGCGAGACGATCTTCAGCACGACCTTGTCGCCGGGAATGGCGGCGAGGTCGGCCGGCGCCGGCTGGGCGCCGACCGGCACCAGCCGGCTGGCCGGCGCCGCCTCCGCGCCGGTCCGGGCGAGCAGGTCGTAGCACTCGTGCTCGTACAGGATCGACCGGCCCTCGGCGTGGGCCGCCGCGAGCAGCTCTTCGATGCCGTCGAAGTCGATTGGTCGCATCGGACCCTCCACGGGCAGGGCGCCGACCGTCGCGCTGGCGCCGACCGGCGGGGATTGGGGCTCAGGCGAGCGCCGCGATCCGGCCGCAGGCCACCGGCTCGCCGGGGGCGAGGAGCTCGGCCACCCGGTCCGGCGTCGCGACGGCCCGGCCGGCCCAGGCGGAGGCGAGCTCGGGCTCGAGGGTGTCGGGATCGATCGCCCGCACGACGTCGAGGGCCCGGCGCGCCGGCAGGCCGTGCTCGACGAGCCCGCGGAAGAAGGCGCCCGCAGCCCGGCCGAGCTCGAAGGCGCGCTGGTTGACGGCGACGATCTTCTCGCCCTTGGCGGCGAACAGCCCGGCGACGTGGGCGGTCAGCGCGGCGGGCTCGAAGTCGAGCTCGAGCGAGGCCGCACCGACCACGACCATGTTCTGGGCGCGCAGGTTGCCGGCTGCCCTGGCGAGTTGGGCGGTGTCGACCAGCACCAGGTTGCCGAAGGTGCAGAGCTCGTCGAGGAGCCGGTCCATGTCCGGGTAGTCGGGGATGTTGACGTAGGGCGTCACGCTCGAGACGATGCAGCCGCCGGGCGCCAGCATGTGCCAGTAGCGCAGCACCTCGAGCGGTTCGACCGAGAGCAGCATGTCGAGCCGACCGCTCGGGATCAGGTCCGAGAAGACCTCGTGGTCGGCATAGCGCAGGTTGGACTGCACCGCGCCGCCGCGCTGCGCCATGCCGTGCACCTCGGCCTGCTTGAAGTGGTAGCCCGCGTCGAGGGCGGCGTGGTCGATCACATAGGCGATGGACAGGATGCCCTGACCACCGACACCGGCGAGGATGATGTTCTTCTCCATGTCGCGATCCCCCTAGTGCGGGCTCTTCTTGATCGCCTCGAGGCAGCTGCGCCGGGCGATGATCACGCTCGGGCCGTCGAAGGCGAGCTCCTCGCGCATGACCCGGACGTTGTCGTCGTGGTTCTTGGGGGTCGGCTCGATCACCCGGATGTGGGCCGGGTCGACGCCGGTGCCGCGGACGAGTTCGTCGAGGGTGCGGCCGGTCGACATCGAGCGCTGGGTTCCGGTCATGCCGACGGTGTCGTTGTCGAGGATCAGCACGTTCAGGTTGAGGTGCTGCTGCACCGCCGACAGGAGCGGCGTGATGCCGCCGTGGGAGAAGGTGCTGTCGCCGATCGCCGCGACCGCCGGAGCGTAGCCGGCGTGTGCGGCGCCGGCCGCCATGCCGATCGAAGCCCCCATGGCCACGCAGCTGTGGATCGCCTCCAGAGGCGGCAGGGCGGCCAGGGTGTAGCAGCCGATGTCGGAGAACACCTGGGGGCTCTCGAAGTCGGACAGGGCGGCGTTGAGCGCCCGGAAGCTGTCGGTGTGCGGGCAGCCCTTGCACAGCGCCGGCGGCCGCCCGGCGAGGTCGGTGGTCTGCCGCTGCGCGGTCGGCAGGTCGGGCAGGCCGAGGGCCTCACGCACCAGGTCCGGGTTGAGCTCGCCGGTGCGCGGCAGCTCGCCGGTCATGCGGCCCTTGACGGTCACGCCGTGCAGGCCGAAGAGGCCGCGGACCATGTTCTCGAGCAGCGGGTAGCCGTCCTCGAGCACCAGTAGCTCGTCGACGGCGGCGACCAGCTCGCGGATCTTCTCCGCCGGCACCGGGTACTGGCGCAGCGACAGGATCGACAGGTCGTGGTCGGCCTCGAGGTTCTCGCGCAGGTAGTTCTCGGCGATGCCGCAGCACAGCACGCCGCGCCGGCCGCGCAGCTCGAGCCGGTTGTGGACGCTCGTCTCGGCCCGCCGCAGCAGCTCCGGCTGCTTGTCGGTGAGGTGCTTGTACTGCACCCGGGCGTTGGACGGCAGCAGCGTCCACTTGCGGATGTCCTTCGCCGGCGACAGCGGGTTCTGCGCCCGCGGCTCGGCGGTCTCGACCGCCGAGCGGCTGTGGGCGAGCCGGGTGACCAGGCGCAGCATCACCGGCAGCGACAGCTCCTCGGACAGGTCGAATGCCTCGCGCATCATGTCGTAGGACTCCTGCTGGTTGCGCGGCTCGAAGCAGGGGATCAGGGCGAACTGGGCGAAGTACCGGCTGTCCTGCTCGTTCTGGCTGGAGTGCATGCCCGGGTCGTCAGCGACGGCGAGCACCAGGCCGCCGTTGGTCCCGGTCACCGCGGAGTTCATGAAGGCGTCGGCGGCGACGTTCAGCCCGACGTGCTTCATGCACACCAGCGCCCGCTTGCCGGCCCAGCTCATGCCCAGGGCCTCCTCGTAGGCCACCTTCTCGTTGGTGCTCCAGAAGGCGTGGACGTCGCCGCGCCGTTTCGTCCGACGGTCGACGAACTCGAAGATCTCGGTGGACGGCGTTCCCGGGTAGGCATAGACGCCGCTGATTCCGGCGTGGATCGCCCCGAGCCCGACCGCCTCGTCGCCCAGCAGGATCTCTCGTGCCATGGGTCGTCCCTCCCTCGGTCTGGGTGTGGCTCAGCGCGCGGCCGGAAAACGGCCCGTCGTCAGCACGCGCGCTGTTTGTGAAGTATCGCACAAAGTCCGGGACGATGCACGCCGGCGGCCAGGTTGTGGGATCGGCGCGCCACTGGGATAATCCGCAGCATGCGGGTGACACCACGGATCCTGGTGACCAACGACGACGGCTACATCGCCGAGGGCCTCCAGGTGCTGGCCGACGCTCTCGAGCCGCTCGGCGAGGTCTGGGTCGTCGCGCCGAACCGCGAGCAGTCGGCAGTGTCGCACGCCCTGACCCTGGACCGGCCGCTGCGCTTGAACCGGCTCGGCGAGCGTCGCGTCGCGGTCGACGGCACGCCGACCGACTGCGTCGCCGTGGCAGTGGCGCATCTGCTCGCCGACCGAGCCGCCGATCTCGTCGTCTCGGGCATCAACTTCGGCGTCAACATGGGCGCCGACGTGCACTACTCGGGCACCGTCTCCGCGGCCTTCGAGGGGGTGATCCTCGGCGTGCCGGCGATCGCGGTGTCCCAGGCCCTCGGGCAGGGCTTCAGCTTTCATCCGGCGGCCCGCCTCGCCCGCGAGATCGCCGCCTGGGTGCTCGAGCACGGCCTGCCGCCGGACAGCCTGCTCAACGTCAACGTGCCGGCGACGGCGCCGCGCGGCGTCCGGCTGACCCGGCTCGGCGTGCGCCGCTACACCGAGGGCGTGGTCGAGGCCCGCGACCCCCGCGGCCGCCAGATCTTCTGGATCGGCGGCGGCCAGCCGGTGTGGGAGCCGCTGCCCGGCACCGACTTCCACGAGGTCGCCGAGGGCTGGGTCTCAGTGACGCCGCTGCACCTCGACCTGACCGGCTTCGACCTGCTCGACGGCCTTCGGCGGGAGCCGCCCCCGTGGGTGGGCGAGCGCCCGGGGGACACCTGTTGAGCGCGCTCGACGGCTTCGCCTACCGCCGCGAGCGGATGGTGGACGAGCTGCGCCGGGAGGGCATCCGGGACGAGCGGGTGCTGGCGGCAATGGCCGAGGTGCCGCGCCACCTGTTCGTCCCCGACGCCTTCCGCCACCAGGCCTACGAGGCCGACGTGTCGATCAACATCGGCGGCGGCCAGACCATCTCGCAGCCTCGGGTGGTGGCGCGGATGACCGAGGCAGCGGCGATCCAGCCCGACGCCCGGGTGCTCGAGATCGGCACCGGCTCGGGCTACCAGGCGGCGGTGCTGTCGCGCCTCGCGCGCTTCGTGATGACCGTCGAGCGGCTGCCGGGGCTGGCTCGCGAGGCCAAGCAGCGGCTCGACCGGCTCGGAGTCGAGAACGTCAGCGTCAAGGTGATGGACGGCACCCTCGGCTGGCGCGCCCAGGGGCCCTACGCGGCGATCCTGGTCACCGCCGCCGCCCCGGCCGTACCCGAGCCGCTGCTCGAGCAGCTGCTCGACGGCGGCCGGCTGGTGGTGCCGGTCGGCGCCCGAGACACCCAGACCCTGACGCTGGTCACCAGGCACGGCGATCGACGCAGCGTCAGCCGGCTCCAGGGCGCCTGCTTCGTGCCGCTGATCGGCCGCCACGGTTGGAGCGAGGAGAGCTGATGCGCGGCCCGAAGGAACGCCTCTTCGAGTGCGTCGACCAGATCGCCGCCTCGCCGCGCCCCGGCCGGCAGTCGTTCCTCCTCGCCTTCGCCGAACGCTCGTTCTTCCCCGTGCCCACGGACGTCCGGCTCGTCACCTTCGGCGGGGCCTCGCCAGAGAGTGAGGGCTGAGGTCGTGACCGGAGGCCGTCGCGCCGTCGGAGAGGGCCGTTGCTTCCGGGTCGAGGGGCGGGTACAGGGGGTCGGGTACCGCGCCTTTGCGTTCCGCGCGGCCCGCAGCCTCGGTGTCGCCGGCTCGGTGCGCAACCTCGCCGACGGTTCGGTGGAGGTGGTGGCATGGGCGTCGCGAGAGGTGCTGTCGCAGCTCGAGATCGCCCTCGGCGAAGGCCCGCGCTGGGGTCGGGTCGAAAGGGTTGTCTCGCGCCCTGTCGTCGGTTCGCCACCGGCTGACGGCGACTTCTACATCGAGTGCGACGGATGAGCGGGCCAGCGCCGGACCGCGAGTTCGCCGGGGCCCTCGGTGACCTTGTCGCGGCGGCGGTCGCGGACGGCGAGCCGGCGCCGGCGTGGGTCGCCGTCGACGACGGCACGTGCGTCGAGGTGGCGACCGCGGGACTCGCGCGTCGGACGATCTCGGGCCTCGACCCCCACCTCGGTCTCGTCG
>CAZKKP010000042.1:0-1791 GCA_964553295.1 uncultured Thermoanaerobaculia bacterium
GACCCGTTGTTCCCGAGCCTGTGCCCGTGCCCGTAACCCACAACCAAAAACCCCGAACCGCTGGCACTACCCGTGACGCCACCACCCCCGGTCACCGCGCCTGACCCCCGATCCCGCCGCCCGCCGCCCGCTTTCCGATCCCGGATCCTCTTGCGCGTTCCCGGATCGACAACGCCGACTCGCAGCGACCGCATGTGCCGGCGAGACGCCGGCACCACAATGCGCCCGGGCCAGATGAGGCCAGTTGCGGGCTCGGGATCGGGATCGGGGTCGGGATCGGGTGCCGGCGGATCGGTCGTCAGTCCACGAGATCGCGCAGCCATCCTGGGGGGATGCCGGCGCGACGGGCTTCCCGGCGGGTTGCCTCGACCTCGAGGCGCGCCCGCTCCAGCCGCTGACGGGCCGCCGCCAGGCGTCCCTTCGCGACCTCGAGACGCGGCGCGAGGACGAGATCTCGTCGCTCGGGCTTCTTCTCCCGAAGGTAGGCGATCCACACGGCGCCCACCTCGGCCTCGGCGACTGTCACCGCCTCCCGGGCTCGTCCGCGATCGCTGACCGCGGTCTCGAGGCGAGCCCGCCACTGCAGACGAAGCTCCGAACGCTCCGCAGCCTCCTTCGCGAGGGCCTGCCAGATCTCGTCCTCATCGACAGGCGCAACGGACGACCCTTCCTCCGCCGCCTGCTCGACCCGCCCGGCGGCGGCGAGCTGCGCCAACCTCGCGTTGTCGATCACCTCTGCCGCCGGCCGTGGCTGCCGCGGTGCGAGGCAGGCGCCATCGGCAGCCTCGACCAGCGAACTCGGCCGGGGGGTCGGCGTCGACGCGGCGGAGGACAGGGCAACTATGCAGAAAACCACTGACAACGACACGGCACACCTCCGGTGCACCGCAGCGTGGGGGGATGACCAACTCTAGCATGCCCCGGCCGCCTGACGGCCTCACCGCTCGTCGAGAGTGGAGGGTCCACGGGACGTCGTCCGCAAGCCGTCGGGATCGGTCCGCGTCAGAACGGCCACCACCACCGGCGGCGCGGCGGCAGCGGCTGGTAGCCGGCGAGGTCCTGGGAGGACATGCGGGCGCGCTGTCGCTCGTCCGGGTCGTTGTCGACCACCAGCCGTCCCACCGCCTCGAGCCGATCGAGCAGCTCCGGCGCCGAGTTGAGGATGACGACGTCGAGGAAGCGTCCCCGAGGGAGCACCTTCGCCACCTCATCGGAAACCAGGTTCAGGGCGGGTCGGATCGAGCCAAGCGCAGCTGGCGCGAGCCATACCAGCAGCGCCGGCTCCGGCGTCGACTGGAGATCCTGAACTCGAACGTCGGCGAGGTGGGCGAAAGCAACGTCCGGGCAGGCGGCGAGCCCCCGACGAAGGGCGTCCAGGGTCGCCGCGTCGGTGGGCCAGGCCGCCGCCGAGATCAGCACCTGGCCGGCACTCGAGGTGAGATCCTGGTTCACCCTCGGATCGTACCCGACTCGGGCTGTCTGCGCGACCGTCGACCCTGGTAAGATCGGGCTCTGATGAGGACCCCGAGTTCGCTGTGCGGCCAGCTGCTGATTGCGATGCCGACCCTGGCGGATCCGAACTTCCAGCGCTCGGTCGTCCTGATCGGCGTCCACTCGCCCGACGAGGGCGCCTTCGGCCTGGTCATCAACCAGCCCCTGGACGTCGACATGCGTGCGATCCTCGACGACCTCGGAGAGGAGGCGCCGCCTCGGCAGCTGCCCATGGTGCTCCGGGGCGGACCGGTCGAATCCAATCACGGCTTCGTGCTGTTCGACGACGAGCACCTGGCG
>CAZKKP010000042.1:1801-10598 GCA_964553295.1 uncultured Thermoanaerobaculia bacterium
GGAAGACCGCCAGTACTACCTGGTGCTCGGCTACTCCGGCTGGTACCCCGGTCAGCTCGAGCGGGAGCTCGAGGAGAACTCGTGGCTGGTCGCCCCGGTGGACCGGTCGATCGTCTTCGACACACCGCCCGAGGCCCGATGGCGAGCGGCCCTGAGCTCGATCGGCGTCGACCCTGGCACCCTCGTCGACGTCGGAGGTGGCGTCCCGAGCTGACGGCTCGTTCGCTTCCGGCGGTCGGCTGTCAGCCGTCAGCTCCCCACCCGCATTGCCTCGGCAGACATCGGGGCAGTAACAGCCGGGGCGGTAGAGAGATGTCGCGCGGTGGGGGCTGTCACTCAGGAGCCGTCAGTTCCCCCAACCCCCGATGAACCACGATCCAGCCGGGCTGAGAGCCGACAGCTCACAGCCGACCCCGCCCGATCCCCGCTCGCCAGACCACCCTGCAACAAGACGCCCGACCTTGCGGTCGGGCGTAGACTCGAAGTCGGGAGGGTCGGTTCAGCAAGTAGGGCGGGACAAAAAAGAATGGATAAAAAAGGTTGGCCTCAAAAGGGTTGGCCTCGAGTGGCAGGATCAAGGTGGTTCGCTTTCCCGGATCCCTCCCTTAGTGATGGCTGCAGTATACATCCCAAAAAACGCCGTGTCCAGCCCTTGTGAAGAAAATCGCAGGCTCTGTCAGGCGGCGGTGCTGCCGCCCGTCGAGCGACCCAGGCCCTCGGCCAATCCACGGAGGTAGCAGGCGTCGAGGAAGCGGCGCCGGACACCGTCCGGGACGACGCCGGGCAGCCACTCCCCGAGCTCGACCAACGCGGCCAGAGCCCAGCGTCTCCAGGTCGGACCCGCCTCGCCGGCGCGCACCCGCTCAACCCCGAGAAAGTGCGACAGCTCGGGGTGCAGGCCGGCGAAGATCGCCGCCGAGTGGCCCGAGGTCCGCTGCCGGCGGCAGAACGACCGCGGCCGGATCCGGTGGTGGTGGATCGCCCGCGCGCGCGGCTGGTAGCGAATGGTCAGACCCTCGCCGACCGCTCTGTAGGCGAGCTCGATGTCCTCCCACGCGGCGGCCGGAAAGTCCTCCCGGAACCCCCCGAGCCGCACCAGCTCACCGCGGGGAAGCGAGATGTTCGAGGTGTAGAAGAAGTTGAAGGGAACGCGATCGGGGCGCTCGATGAGCAGGTAGCCGAACTGGGCGCCGTGCTCGTTGACGTGCCTCAGGAAGGGGCTGTCCGGAGACATTGGGAAGCAGGTGTAGCCGAGCACCGCCAGCGGCCCTCCGCCGGCGTGGAACCGGTGCTCCTCGAGGTGCTCCTCCAGCCAGCCCGGCTGCGGCTCGGTGTCGTCTCCCAGGAACAGCACGATCTCGCCCGAGGCAACCCCGACACCTCGGTTCCGTGCCCGTGCGGGTCCGGCATTCTGCTGGCGCAGCACTGTCCAGCCCGAACGCTGGGCGGCCGCCTTCTCCAGCCATCCCCAGGTTCCGTCGGTCGAGCCGTCGTCGACGATCACCAGCTCGGTCTCGGCACTGACGCTCCGACGCTCGCGCTCGACCGCGTCGAGCACGCGCCGCAGTTCGGCCAGTCGGCTGAAGGTCGGGATCACGATGCTGGCCGAAGGCAGGTCGGAAGGCGCCGAGGTCACCTCGACACGATACCAGGCCCGCCGCGGTCAGAGCCCGACTACTCGTCGCGGTGTCGCCGGCGACAACCGCGCCAGGAGCTCGTAGTTGATGGTCCCGGCAAGGCTCGCGAGCTCCTCGACCGTGACCGCAACCTCTCCCTGTCGGCCGATGAGCAGGACCTCCTCGCCCACCGCGACCTCGGGGGCGTCGGTCGCGTCCACCAGGACGATGTTCATGCACACCCTCCCGACCACCGGCAGCAGCCGGCCGCAGGCCACCACCCGGGCGCCGTTGCCCAGGCCTCTCGGATAGCCGTCCGCGTAGCCGACGGGGAGCACGGCCAACCGCGTCGGTCGCAACGCACACCAGGTCCGTCCGTACCCTACGGTCTCGCCGCAGGCCACCCGCTGAATCTGGCCGACGAGCGCCTTCCAGCTGAGCACAGGTCGGAGCTGGACCTGATCGCGGCCGCGGGCCAGAATCCAGGACAGATGGGTCTCCCGGGACGGCCAGTGCCCGTACATCGAAATGCCCACTCGAACCATCGAGAAATCGGCCTGCCGAAACAGCAGGGCCGCGGCCGAGCAGGCAGCGTGAACGATCGGCGGGTCACCACCGATCTCGCGCCGAACCAGCTCGCGGGCGCGATCGAAGATCTCGAGCTGATGCTGCGCGAAATCGTGTTCAAGGGTGTCCTCGATGTTCGCGAAATGGGTCATCAAACCAACGATGTCGAGCCCTGCACGAGCCACCCGCCGACAGGCGCCTGCGAGCTCGTCGAGCTCGAATCCCTGACGATTGGTGCCGGTGTCGACCTTCAAGTGCAAGGGCAGTGCGACGCCAGTGCGTTTCCGGTAATCCAAAGCGAAGTCGATCTCCTCGAGGGTCGAAATCACGAGATGATCGTCTACCTCGAGCGCATCGAAGTCCGCCGGCGGGACGAATCCCATGATGAGGACCGGTCGCCGGATCCCGAGTCGCCGGAGCTCACGGGCCTCGCCGGCGGCATGTACTCCGAACCAGTCGACCAGGGGTTCGGCCAGCGGAGCAATCTGCCCCAACCCGTGACCATAAGCGTTCGCCTTGACCACCGCCATCAACGCGGTGCTCCGGGCGATCGTTCCGCGGAACGACCCGAGATTGCTGCGCAGCGCTCCGCCGTCGAGCTCGAGCCAGTGACAGAGCGCGTCGACAGCGACGGTCATGGCAGGATTCTAGCCCTTCCCCCGCGCCGCCGCCAGACGAGCTCCGTCAGTGCTGCCCTGGTCCTTGCGCGGATGACACCGGCGCTTCGACAACGACCTGATCGCGCCTGATCGAGAGCGCCAGCGCTCCGTTCCCGTAGCTCTTGTCCGACGACTCGCGGAGAGGTCTTCCGCGCCATTCCCGGGTCGATCGTGGCCTCCAATTTCATCCTTGACACGAGAGCCCACTTCCCATAAGCTCAGATGGCTCTTCTCGGGAGGTGTCTGATGGCATTCGAGAGGTATATTCCGCCGAAATCAACTGCAGCTCGACCCAAGGCGACGGTCCGCCCAAGCGGCCTCATCTCGTTCGATGCTGCCGCCGTCGAAGCTTTCGGCCTGGAATCTGCATCCCACGCAATCCTCTTCTTCGACAAGGTCAAGAAGGTTGTCGGGGTGCAAATGACGGACGATTCGAGCGAGAAGGGCGCCATCAAGCTGTCACGTCGCCGTCGCTCGTTGAGCCTGAAGTCGCCGCAGTTCTTCGAGCAGTACGGCCTGTCGCTCGAGGAGGCCCAGAAGTTCGACGCCGCCTGCGACGGCAGCGACCGGATGGTGACGATCAACCTCAAGTCGGTCCAGCGCCGTCGCGGGCGGCGTCCGAAGATCCGCTCCTGACCTCCCGGACCGCGGGCGCCGGCCAGGTTGGGTCCAGGCCGAAGAGGCGGCGGAAGAGATCGGTCGAAGCCCTGGCCACCAGCTCCTGGTCGACCGCCCAGATCGCTGCGAGCCGCTGCCCGACCAGCGGCACGAAGGCCGGCTCGTTGCGCCGGCCGCGGTGCGGCATGGGCGCGAGGTAGGGGCTGTCGGTCTCGACCAACACCGAACGCGGATCGAGCGCGGCGGCCATCGCGCGGATGCTGTCGGCGGCGCGGAAGGTCACCATCCCCGAGATCCCGACAACCAGCCCGAGCTCGACGACCCGAAGGGCCCTGTCGGCGCTCTCGGTGAACGAGTGGCAGACACCCGACAGGCCCGGAGATCGGGCGGCCAGGGCCGCCTCGAGGTCGGACCAGGACTCCCGATTGTGGAGGATGACCGGCAGCCCCCGCTCAAACGCCACGTCGAGCTGCCAGGCCAGCGCCGCGAGCTGATCCTCCCGGGGCGAGTTCATGTAGTGGTAGTCGAGCCCGATCTCACCCACCGCCACGACGCCCGGGCGGTCGAGGGCGCACTCCAGCGAGCGCTTGGCCGATGCGCCCAGCGTGCGTGCCTCGTGCGGGTGGATTCCGGCAGCCGCGACGACCCTCCCGGGGTGCTCGGCGGCCAGCTCGAGGGCCTTTCCGAGGTCGTCGCGGCAGGTCGCGGGTACGAGGACTCCGCCGACGCCGGCATCCCCGGCGCGCTCGAGCACCTCGCCGACCTCGCCCGGCTCGAACATGGTGAGGTGAGCGTGCGAGTCGATCCAGGTCGCGGCGTCCTGCATGACGCGGGAGTCTACGCGGTTCGGCCCGCGATCGGCAAACTCGGCGCTCAGGGCAGACCGCGCCGCTGCCGCTCCCGTGTCAGCACCGACAGCCCGACTGCGGCTGCGGTCTCCGCGCGCAGGATGTGCCGACCGAGGCCGAGCCGGGGCCAGGCCGCGCGGTCAAGCGCCCGCTCCTCGTCAGGGTCGAGGCCGCCCTCAGGTCCCACCAGCAGGAACTCGGTCTGGCTCGCCGCCAACGTCGACGCGGCGCCACCCGCCGGGTCGGCAACCGTGCCCCGCTGCTCGCCACGCTCCGCGATGAGCTCGAGCAGGGTTCTCGGCGCCGCGAGCTCGAGGCCGTAAACCCGACGGCACTGCTTGAGTGCCTGCCGGGAGATGCGCTGCCAGTGGTCCTGACGCCGGCGCACCGCCTCAGCCGACCGCTGGGCACGCCCCAGAATCAGCGGAATCAGCCTGCAGGCGCCGAGCTCGACCGCCTGGTGGACGACCACGTCCATCGCCGCTCCGTGCAGCACCGCCATCGCCAACGTCACGCACGGACCCGGTGGCGAGCTCTCCCGATCCACCGAGACGATCTCGACAACCGCGTGCTGGCGGCCGATCTCGACCACGGTCCCGGCGCCGCGGGCGCCGGCGCCGTCAATCACGACGACAGCTGAACCACGAGGACGGCGGCGGACGCGGACCAGGTGGGCGGCCTCCTCGCCGTCGACCACCATCCGTCCCGGCGCGATCGACCCGGGCGGGACCAGGATCCAGGTCTCAGCCATGGCCGACCCGGAGGCACAGCCACTCCGCCAGCTGGCACTCGCGCTCGACCGCGAGACCGTGGCCGGCGAGTTCGCTCCGGATCGCGGCGCGCTCGGCCGCGAGCAGCCCCGACAAGACGATCGCCCCCGGCTTCCCGAGGACCGCGCGAAGCTCGTCGAGCAGCGGCCGCGAATGCTCCCAGATCATGTTGCACAGGATCAGCTCGAAGGTCGCCCGGCCGACCGCCGCCACCGGGCCGGCGAACAGCTCGGCTCGCGACCGCCACTCCTGCTGCGCGGCGACCTGGCGGGCCACGAAGACCGCCCCGAGGTCGATGTCGAGCCCGACGACTCGCCGGGCGCCCAGCCTCTCCGACGCCAGGGCGAGAATCGCCGACCCGGTGCCCACGTCGAGCACGGCGAGCCCTTCGGGCGGCGCTCGCTCGAGCTCGAGGAGAACCAGCCGGGTCGACTCGTGGGAGCCGCTGCCAAAGGCGGTCCGGGGCTCGATCGCCAGGCGGACCCGGCCCTGAGGGGCGGACGTTGGACACTCGGGGTGGGGATCCAGCCACCATCTTCCGCCGACCGCAAAGGGTCGGACCGCGCGCCGATAATGGGCGAGCCAGTCGGCGTCCGGCATCGACTGCGGCGGAGCGCTGAAACCGCCGAGACCGACGATGACAGCTCGGAGGCCGGCCGCCATCGCCGCGTCCCCCTGGGCCAGGTAGACCGTAACCGGAACTCCGCCCCGATCCTGCTCACCGATCAGCGCACCGAGGGTCGTGATCTCGGAGAGCCCCGCGGCGAGCTCGTCCTCCCGGCCTTCCGGGATCACGCACTCTACCGCGAGGTAAGACACCGCCGGCCCTCCGTGTCCCTCACCCGGCGCTCAGTCGTCGGCGCCCAAGGCTCGACGGATCCGGTCGAACAGGCCACCCTGGCTCGCCGCCACATCCCCGTCGCCGACCCGTGCTGCCTGCTCGATCAGACGGCGCTGCTCGGCATCAAGGGAACGAGGCACCACGAGCTTGAAGCGCACCCGGAGATCGCCCCGCCGGTGGCTGTCGACCTGCGGCATGCCGCGACCTTTCAACCGCACGGTGTCGCCGTGCTGGGCGCCCGCCGGCACCTCGACCTCGGCGTCCTCTCCGAGGATGGTAGGCACCTCGACCCGAGCCCCGAGCAGGGCCTGGAACACCGAGACCGGCAGCTCCAGCTGGAGGTCGTCACGCTCGCGCTCGAACAGCTCGTGCCTTTCGACGGCGAGCACGACATAAAGGTCGCCGCGCGAGCCACCGAGCGTCCCCGCCTCCCCCTCTCCCGCAAGACGCAACCGCATCCCGGTGTCGACGCCCGCCGGCACGCGGACGCGCAGCGTCGCTTCCTTCTCGACCCGCCCCCGGCCGGCGCAGCCGCCGCAGGGACTGCGGTTGACCCGGCCTTCTCCGTGGCAGCTCGGACAGGTCTGCGCGACCGACAGGAAGCCCCGGCGGAACATCACCTGGCCGTTGCCGCCGCAGGTCGAGCAGGTCTCCGGACGGGTGCCGGGCTCCGCTCCCGAACCGCTGCAGACGTCGCAGCTCTCGTCGCGCGGGATCCGCACTGTCTTCTCGACACCGGTCGCCGCCTCCTCGAGGCTCAGGCGGAGCGTGTACTGGAGGTCGTGACCGCGCCGCGGCCCGCTCCTCGTCGCCCGCCGACGGCCACCAAAGATGTCACCGAAACCGAAGCCGAAGAGGTCGCCGAGAATGTCGGCGAAGTCGCCAAAGGCGTTGGGGTCGAAGCCCGTGAAGGGCTGGCCGTCCATGCCCTGGTGGCCGAAGCGGTCATAGCGGGCACGCTTGTCGGAATCGGCCAGGACCGCGTAGGCATGGGAGGCCTCTTTGAACCTCTCCTCCGCCTCCGGGTTGTCCGGGTTGCGATCAGGGTGGAACTGGACCGCCGCTCGGCGATACGCCTTCTTGATCTCGTCGACGGAGGCCTCTCGGCCCACGCCGAGAACCTCATAGTAGTCCCGCCGTGTGCTCGTGGTCATGGGATACCGTCAGTCCCCCTCGACGACCTCGTCTTCACCCATCCCGGGCCTCACCCCGAGCGCCGCCATGGGGTTGACCATGATCACCTCGGTGAGAATCTGGGCCGCGTCCTGCACCGCAAAGATCGCCTCCTCGAGCACCGACCGCTCCTCGGAGGTGAGCGCCTTGCGCGCCCGGTTGAGGGTCGAGCGCACCTCCTCGCGGTTCTCAGGGCTCAGGCTGCCGCCGAACTCCCGGACCACGCGCTCGTTGGTGTAGAGCAGCCCCTCGAGGCGGTTCTGCAGCTGGCGGACCTCCCGCCGACGGTCGTCCTCCTTGCGGAACTTGTCGGCCTCCGCGATGAGACCGTCGATCTCCGCCTTCGACAGACCGCCGGCAGGGTTGACCTCGATGCCCTGCTCCTTGCCGGTCGCGAGGTCGCGGGCGCCGACGTGGACGATGCCGTTCGAGTCGATCGAGAAGGTGACCTCGATCTGTGGCACGCCTCGGGGCGCCGGCGGAATGCCGATGAGGTCGAATCGACCCAGCGATCGGTTCTCGTTGGCGATGCCGCGCTCGCCCTGGAGAACGTGGACCTCCACCGTCGTCTGGTTGTCGGCGACGGTGGTGAAGATCATGGACTTCTTGGTCGGGATCGTCGAGTTGCGCTCGATGATCCTGGTGAACAGGCCGCCGTGCGTCTCGATGCCGAGGGAAAGCGGTGTCACGTCGAGCAGGATCAGGTCCTTGACCTCGCCCTGCAGGATGCCCGCCTGGATGGCGGCGCCGATGCCGACAACCTCGTCGGGGTTGATGTCCTGGCATGGTGGCCGACCGAAAAACTCGGTGACGGTCCGCAGCACCATCGGCATGCGCGTCTGGCCGCCGACCAGGATGACCTGCTCGATGTCCTGGGGCTTCAGCCGGGCCGCCTCGAGCGCATTCCGGCAGGGCTCCAGCGTTCTCTCGACGAGGTCGCCGACGAGCTCTTCGAGCTGGCGCCGAGTCATCTTCACCTGCAGATGCTTGGGCCCGGTGTGGTCGGCGGCGATGAAAGGCAGCGAGATCTCGGTGGCATCGTGGGCCGAAAGATCACACTTCGCGGCCTCGGCCGCCTCCTTGATGCGCTGCATGGCCATCATGTCGCCTGCAACGTCGATGCCGGAGTCCTGCCGGAAGCGGTCGATCAGGAACTCCATCACCCGCGAGTCGAAGTCCTCGCCGCCGAGGAACGTGTCGCCGGCGGTCGACTTCACCTCGTAGATACCCTCGCCGATCTCCAGGACCGAGATGTCGAACGTCCCCCCGCCGAGGTCGTAGACCGCTATGACCTCGTTCTTGTCCTTGCCGAACCCGTAGGCCAGCGAAGCCGCCGTCGGCTCGTTGATGATCCGCACCACCTCGAGCCCGGCGATCGTGCCGGCATCCTTCGTCGCCTGCCTCTGGCTGTCGTCGAAGTAGGCCGGGACCGTGATGATCGCCTGGGTGATCTCCTCGCCGAGAAACTCCTCGGCGAACTCCTTGATCTCGCGCAGCACCAGGGCCGAGATCTCGGGCGGGCTGTAGCGCCGCCCCTGCACCTCGACCCAGGCGTCGCCGTTGTCAGCCTCGACGATCAGGTAGGGTACAAGCTGCCTGGCCCAGCGCACCTCTTCCGAGTCGAAGCGGCGACCGATCAGCCGTTTGACCGCGTAGGCCGTGTTCCTCGGGTTGGTCATGGCCTGCCGGCGCGCAATCTGCCCGA
>CAZKKP010000042.1:10608-15331 GCA_964553295.1 uncultured Thermoanaerobaculia bacterium
GAGCCGCTCGCCGCTGCCGGTGAAGGCGACCACTGAAGGCGTGGTCCGTGATCCCTCCCGATTCGGAATGACCACGGGCTTGGTCACGTCGACCGCCGCCGCACAGGAGTTGGTGGTGCCCAGGTCGATACCGATGATCTTGCTCACGAGAGCCCCTCTCCCTCGTCTGACAGTGCAGATCGTGATCGTCCGTAGCTCGGGTCTTCGGCGGCGGCGGGCACCACGACTCCGACCATGGCCGGCCGCAGCATCTTGCCCCCGAACAGGTATCCCTTCGCCAGGGTCCAGGCCACCGTGCCAGGCGCCACCCCCGGTTCCTCGACCCGCTGGACCGCCTCGTGGAGCTCGGGTGCGAAGGGCGTGCCCGTCGGGTCGATCGACTCGAGGCCCTGCCGTTCGAGGGTTTCCCAGAGCTGCCGGGCGATCATCTCCACTCCCGTGCGGAAGCTCTCGGAGTCGCTTTCCCCGGCGTGCCGGATGGCGCGGTCGAAGTTGTCGAGCACCGGGATGAGCTCGCGCACGAGCAGCTCGGCGGCGGTCCGCCGCAGCTCCTCCCGCTCGCGATCGACTCGCTTGCGAAAGTTGTCGAACTCCGCCAGCTTCCTCAGGTAGCGGTCGCGGACCTGGTTGAGCTCGAGCTGCATCTGGTCGACCAGCTCACGGAGCCGGTCAACCTCACGACCTCCGCCGTCGACCTCGCCAGGCGGAGGAGCTTCCTCGACCGGAGTCCGGCCCTTCTCGATGCCGGTCTCCGGATCGACTTCGACGAACTCGATCTCGATCTCCTCCGCGCCGACAGCGCGCGGTGGGGTGGGGCTGTCGTCATGCATTCGTCGCTCCCGGACGGTCCAGCATCCGTGTCAGAGTGTCTCCAAGATACTCGATCGTCGGCACGATGCGACCATAATCCATCCTGCGGGGGCCAACAACCCCGACCGCACCCGCCCGCCGACCCTCACAGAAGAACAGCGAGGCGACCATGGCGAGCCGGCCCGACTCGGTGACCTCCGACTCACCGCCGATGACGACGTGGGTCCGCGCCCGGGCGAAGCCGCGTCGCCACTCGCGTACGATCCTGCCGCGGTTCTCCAGAGTGCACACCAACGACCGCATCCTGTCGACCTCTGAGAAGTCCGAGGACATGAGCAGCCTCTCGGTGCCCGCGACCAGCATCTCGACGGCGTCGGCGGCTGTCTCGAACACCCGCAGAGCCACCGTGCTGGCGAGCCGCTCCAACTCCGACGCAGTGTCATCGCACGTCGACTCCCAGCTCGCGACCTCGCTCCGGATGGCATCCATCGACCGGCCCCGGAAGAGCTGGTTGAGCCGGTTCTCCACCTCCTGCAGGCGGCACTCGTCGAGGGGCTCCGGAAGCTCGATCAACCTCTTCTCGACGGCGCCGTCCGAGGTCACGAGAATGCCGAGAGCGCGGCGCGGATCGACGGCCACCATCGACAGCGCCACCAGCGCCGGGTGGTCGCTGATCGGGCGCACCGCCATGCCGACCTCCCGCGAGACCTCGGCGGCGAGCTGTGCCACCCAGCCAAAGTCCTCGAAGAGCTCCCGCCGCGAGGCGCACACCGCATCGCTCACCCGCCGCCGCATCGTCGCCCCCAGTCCCCGACGCAGGCTGACGTGGTCGACGTAGACCCGCAAACCACGGTCAGTCGGCAGCGACCCGGCCGAGGAGTGGGCACGGCTCACCAGCCCGGCGGCCTCGAGGTTGGCGACGACGGCGCGCACCGTCGCCGGTGACAGGAGGACCGAATCCAGCGAGGCGACCTGGCGAGACGCGACGGCCTCGCCTGTGCGCACGTACAGGTTGACGATCGCGCACAGAACAGAGAGCTCCCTCCTGCTCAGGTTCATCATCCTCCTGGACATCCCGATCAGTGACGCCCCCGCAGAGAATCCTGGTGTCCTCGGGGAAGTCCGGCCCTCGGGCGCGCGGCCAATATTGTAGCATCGCGGAATGGACCGCCCGTCGCTGGCCGTGATCGGACCGGGGCGTGTCGGCCTCGCCTTGGCCGCCCGGGCCGGCGAGATCGGCATCCGGTGTTGCCTCGTGCGCGGACGTCGGCCGGTCGACCCGGAGCGACGTCTGCGGCTCGCCGTCGTCGAGCAGTGGGACACCTGGGAGGCTCCGTGTCAGACGCCCCTGCCCGAGGTGGTGATGATCGCCGTGCCGGACCCCGAGGTGGCGAGCGTCGCCGACCGACTTGCTCGGTCCTCTGGACCCCTCGCCGGCTGCCGCGTACTGCACACCTCCGGCCTGCTGACCGCGGACGTCCTCGAGCCCTGCCGCGCCTCTGGCGCCGCGGTGGCCTCCTGGCATCCCCTGCAGAGCTTCACACCGGGCGCCAGGGGCGACATCTGGTCCGGTGTCGCGTGTGCCGTCGAGGGCGATGCCGAGGCCGTGGAAGTCGGATTCGAGCTCGCCAGCAGTCTTGGGGCGCGACCGTGGCGGATCGACCCGGGCGCCAAGGTCCTGTATCACGCGGCGGCAGCGGTCGCCGGCAACCTCACCTTCGTGCTCGTGGCGGCCGCCGCCGACCTGCTCGAGGGTTGTGGGATTGACCGCTCGACCGATCCTCACCCACTGGCGCCGCTGGTCGCCGCCATGACCGGGAACGCGCTCTCTCTGGCGCCGGGCACGGGGCTCACCGGCCCGATCGCCCGCCGCGACCACGCGGCCATCCGGCTCCATCTTCAGGCGCTTCCTCCTCACCTCGCGGCGGTCTACGCAACACTCGCCCGAGAGGCAGTGCCCGAGGTCGCAAGCGATTGGCTCGATTGACCGTTGCAGGTCGGTGTGTTAGCGTGAAGCTTGCGCCCGAGGTCGCAGCGAGCTCATGGTTTTCTTCAACTGGGCCACCATGCAAATGGCAGCCAAGATCGTGTACTACGGTCCCGGGCTGTGCGGCAAGACGTCCAATCTGAGCTACATCTACGCCAAGACCGCGCCGACGTCACGGGGTGAGATGGTCTCTTTGGAGACGGAATCCGACCGGACGCTGTTCTTCGACCTGCTGCCGATCGAGGTCGGCACCATCGGCGGCTTCAAGACCCGCTTGCAGCTGTACACCGTGCCGGGCCAGGTCTTCTACAACACCACCCGGAAGCTCGTCCTCAAGGGGGTCGACGGCGTGGTCTTCGTCGCCGACTCGCAGCGCCCGATGCGGGAGGCAAATATCGAGAGCTTCCAGAGCCTCCGTGAGAACCTCGCCGAGCTCAATGTCGGGCTCGACGAGCTGCCCCTTGTCCTGCAGCTCAACAAGCGCGACCTCACGACCGTCCTTTCGGTCGACGAGCTCAACGGGGACCTCAACCCAGACGGCGCGTTTCCCTTCTACGAGGCATCTGCGATCAACGGCACGGGCGTCTTCGAGACCCTCAAGGAGATCACCAAGCTGACTTTGAAGAAGCTGCGCCGGCGCATGGCCGCGCCCCAGGCCGCGATAGGGCGGCCTCGGCCCTCGATGCCACCGACGCGGTCACCGGCGCCGTTGCCACCCCCCCCGTCCGCCGCACCGGCGGCGCTGCCACCGCCCATCCACAGGCCGAGCTCGATCTCTGCGGCGTCGCTCGCCCGCGCCGCCGAGGAGGGGGTCGCCGAGGCGCCGGCTGCAGAGCATCCTGCCCCCCCGCAACAGGAGGTCATATCCCCGCCACCCGAGCCGGTACCGCTCCCTGCTGCCGCCGCCGAACCCGCGGAGTCGGTGGAGTGGCAGCCGGCGCCTGAAGCCCCCGTTGAACCAATGGAACCACCACCTTCCGTCGAGGAGATCCCCGAGGCCCTGGAGATCCAGGGGGTGGCGACGACCCCCGGAACGGCGTCGGTCTTCCTCCCCACGGATGAGCACACCGGCGCCCTGCAGTGGCCGCCTCCACCCGATGCGGCCGCCTCGGCGGCCCCACAGGTGTCGCGGCTCGACGGTCAACCCGAAGGGGAGCTTCTCGAGCTGGACAACGGCGCCAGCGCGGCGCCGGACGCCGTGGAGCTCGAGGTGGCGGAAGCCGTCGAGCTCGCGACCTTTGAGCCGGAGCCCGCAGCGCCTCAGTCGCCGACCGACGCGGCATGGAACCAGGGCGTCGAGCCCGGCGAGGGGGGCCCGAAACCCGCCGAGGCGCCGCCGCCGGCCTCCGAGTCGGACTCTGACGTCGACGTCAAGGTCGAGTTCGACCACACCGGCGTCAACCTCGAGCAGCTCGCGGCGCCGCCGCAACTCAAGAGGGTACAGGTGTCCAACCAGATGGACATCCTTGCCGAGCTCGACGGACTGCGCAAGCAGGCCACCATGGAGTCCTACGAACGCCGTGCTGCCTCGACCCGGGCCACCGAACTCGACCTCGACGCGCTGCTCGGCGGCGACCGCAAGGTGTGCGAGCTTCGCCGCCGCATCGAGAAGACGATCAACTCGGACATCTTCCAGCGGATGCACGGGCTGCAGCTGGCGGTCCGGATCCAGAACAAGGCCGGCGAGACCATCCACACCCTCGACCCGGTGTCCCTGATCGTCGAGGAGGCGCCGCGGCTGAAGCGGTTGTCGCTGCAGCTGACCGTCGACCTCGAGAACCTGAAGTGACGCTCAGAGCGCGCTGACGTGCTCGACCACCCGGCCGGTCCGGTCTCGGCGGACCTGGCCCGTCACCCCGCCGGCGGCGTCCCGCTGCCAGATGACCTCGACCGTCCGATCGGGGCGCGCGACCCGGTACATCGTCC
>CAZKKP010000043.1:0-15154 GCA_964553295.1 uncultured Thermoanaerobaculia bacterium
CGACGACGAGGCGAGCCTGCGCGCCGCCTTCGCCGGCGCCCACGGCGCCTTCTGTGTCACCGCCTACTGGGAGCACTTCTCGCCGGAGCGGGAGCTCGCCCAGGCGAGCAACATGGCGCGCGCCAGCCGGGCCGCGGGCGTGCGGCACACGATCTGGTCGACCCTCGAGGACACCCGGCGCCTGGTGCCGCTGTCCGACGAACGCATGCCGACCCTGATGGGCTCCTACAAGGTTCCGCACTTCGACGCCAAGGGTGAGGCCGACGCGGTGTTCGCCGCCGAGGGCGGGCCGACGACCAACCTCCTCACCTCGTTCTACTGGGAGAACCTGATCAACTACGGCATGGGGCCGCAGCCCGGCGACGACGGCGTCCTGGCCTTCAACCTGCCCATGGGCGCCGCGCCGCTGCCCGGGATCGCCGTCGGCGACATCGGCGCCTGCGCCCTCGGCATCCTCGGCCGTGGCGAGGAGCTGTGCGGCAGGACTGTGGGGGTCGCCGGCGAGCACCTCACGGGGGCGCAGATGGCGGCCGCCCTCGGCCGGGCGCTCGGTCGCGAGGTGCGCTACAACGCCGTGCCGCCAGAGGTCTACCGCGGCCTCGGCTTCCCCGGCGCCGACGACCTCGGCAACATGTTCCAGTTCAACCAGGAGTTCTCGACCGAGTTCTGCGCCGCCCGCAGCGTCGCCTTCTCGCGCACGCTGCACCCTGGAATGCAGACTTTCGAGCAGTGGCTGGCGGCCAACGCGAGCCGCATCCCGCTGAGCTAGTCCCCCGGTCTCGTCTTCCCCCGGGTGCGTGCCCGAGCCTGGCCCGATCGGCGGGAGAGGAATTCCATTCGACATCGACCGGTTCACCGCGCCAGGAGGATCGCCATGCCACAGGTTCCCGCCTACGCCGCCTTCGACCCCAGCAGCCCCCTCGGCCCGCACACCGTCCAGCGGCGCGAGCCGGGCCCGAAGGACGTCGCCGTCGACATCCTGTTCTGCGGCATCTGCCACTCCGACATCCACCAGGTGCGTGACGAGTGGGGCGGCGCGACCTACCCCATGGTGCCCGGCCACGAGATCGTCGGCCGCGTCAGCCGCGTCGGCGCCGAGGTGTCCCGATTCACAGCGGGCGACCTGGTCGGCGTCGGCTGCATGGTCGACTCGTGTCGCGGCTGCGGCTCCTGCCGGGCCGACCTCGAGCAGTTCTGCGAGCAGGGAGCGGCCTTCACCTACGCCAGCACCGAGATGGACCGGGTCACCCCGACCTACGGCGGTTACTCGACGGCGGTGGTGGTGGACGAGGCCTTCGTGCTCAAGGTGCCGGAGAATCTCGACCCCGCCGGCGCGGCCCCCCTGCTGTGCGCCGGCATCACCACCTTCTCGCCGCTGCGGCAGTGGAAGTGCAAGCCGGGCGACAAGGTCGGGGTGGTGGGCCTCGGCGGTCTCGGCCACATGGCCGTGAAGCTGGCGGTCGCCATGGGCGCCGAGGTCACGATGCTCAGCACCTCGAAGGCCAAGGAGGCCGACGCCGCCAAGCTCGGCGCCACCGGCTTCGGCCTGACCACCGAGGACGACACCTTCAGGCGCCTGGCGGGCCGTTTCGACCTCATCGTCAACACCATCTCGGCGCCCCACGACTACAACCGGTACCTCGGCCTGCTCAAGCCCCAGGGCACGATGGTCCTGGTAGGCGCGCCGCCCCAGCCCATCCCGGTCTCGGCCTTCGCCCTGATCTTCGGCAACAAGCGCCTGGCCGGCTCGCTCATCGGCGGCATCGCCGAGACCCAGGAGATGCTCGACTTCTGCGGCGCACACGGCATCGTCGCCGACGTCGAGGTCATCCCCGCGGCACAGGTCAACGAGGCCTACGAGCGCATGCTCAAGAGCGACGTGCGCTACCGCTTCGTGATCGACCTCGCCAGCCTGAAGTGACAGCGCGTTCGGTGGTGGCGGCGCCGGTCGCCACGACCGACATGGAGTCGACGGAATCGGGACGTGTGCGCACGGGTTGAACGTCCCAGTGAGAACAGTTCTCGTGACTGCCGCCCTGTCTCTGGTCGCGGTGTCTCCCTCGTCAGCGCAGGGCCCGCGCGGCCCGGAGCATGCCGAAGCCGGTAGGCCCATCATCCGGAGCTTCTCCCCGGAGGAGTACGGCGGCGGCGCCCAGAACTGGGCCATCATCCAGGATCACCGCGGCCTGCTCTACGTGGGCGGCACCAATGGCGTGCTCGAGTACGACGGTGTGACATGGCGGCTGATTCTCACGCCCAACCAGGGCACGGTTCGGTCGCTCGCCATCGACGGCGACGGCCGCATCTGGGCCGGCGCGGTGAACGACCTCGGCCATCTCGAGCCCAACGGGGCCGGCGAGCTTCGCTTCGTGTCGTTGACCGACCGGATACCCGAAAACGAGCGAGGCTTCGGCGACGTGTGGCGCACACACGTGCTGGCGGACGGGGTCTACTTCCAGACCGAGACCGCGCTGTACCGCTGGGCCGGCGGGCAGATGCGGGTCTTGAAGCCGTCCGTGCGCTTCAACCGATCGTCGGCGGTGGACGGGCGCCTGTACGTCCCGCAGACAGGAGTTGGCATGACGGTGCTCGAAGGCGACACCTTCCGCCCGTTGCCCGGCACGGAGCCCCTGGCCGATGAGGTCTCCTCCGTGGTGCTGCCCTTCGAAGAGGGTCGGGTTCTCTTCGGCACCCGAGTCGATGGCCTGTTCCTGTACGACGGCAAGACCCTGGCGCCCTTCCCCACCGAGGTCGACCCGCTGATCAAGGGGGGCGAGCTGTACCGCGGCTTCGCGGCGCCGGACGGAACCTTCGGGTTGGCGACGTCCTCGGCCGGCATCGCTCTCGTCGATCGGCAGGGTCGCCGGGTCCAGGTCATCGACAAAGAGGTCGGGCTGACCAGCAACATCGTCAATTACGCGATGGTGGACCGCGATGGTGCGCTGTGGGTCGCACTGACCGGCGGGCTGTCCCGGGTCGAGACCCCCTCACCTGCCTCCTTCTTCGGCGAGGACGACGGGCTCCCTTCGGGAGTGCTCAATCTGATCCGGCATGGCGGACGCCTTTATGTTGCTCACCGGCTCGGGGTGTCCTCCCTACAACCCGGCAGCGAGGGCCGGCTCGCCGAGCTCCTCCCGGTTGCAGGCATTCGAAACCAGGTCTGGGGATTTCTGAACGCCGAGGATCCGACCGGCGTGCAGCCACCCCAGCTGCTGGTCGCCGCGAGCGACGGTCTGTTCCGCATCGAGGGCGACCGGGCCCATCCATTGGAAACCTCGGAGCCCGGCCTCGTGCGGGCAGCCGTGCTGCTCCAGTCGCGTGTCGTTCCGGACCGGGTGTGGGTCGGCCTGTACGACGGCCTCGCGTCACTTCGCTGGCGCGGCGGCCGATGGGCGAAGGAAGGGCGCCTCACCGACGTGACGGACCAGATCAGGTCGCTGCACGAAACCGCGGACGGGTCGCTGTGGGCGGGCACGCAGGCGACGGGGGTGCTGCGGATCGGCTTCGCTGCGACGTCGCGATCCGACGCGCCGCCGTGGGGCGAGGTGACCGTCGAGCGGTTCGGCCCGGAGCACGGCCTGGCGCCCGGGGGCGTGCACGTGTACACGGTGGCGGGCTCGGCGTACTTCCTGGTGGGCGGCGGCGATCCCTTCGTGGCAACCTTCGACGACGGGTCACAGGGCTTCGTGCGGGCGCCGGCCTTCGACGCCGTTGGCTTCAACCTGCGCACCTCGAGATTCGGCCTGCGAGAGGGGCCGGACGGCCGGGTCTTCGTCAACTTCGGTCGTGAGATCGCGGTGGCGGAGCGAGAGGCGGACGGCGCCTGGACGATCGACCGCGCGAAGTTCAGCCGATTCGGCGACCAGCCTTCCTACGTCCTGTACCCCGAGCCCGACGGCGTGACCTGGTTTGCTGCGGGCGATCGTCTGATCCGGTTCGACACATCACAAGTGACCCGCGGATCGACCCCGCTCACAACCCTGATCCGCAGCGTCATCGCCGACCAGACCCGTCTGATCTTCGGCGGGGCGGACGTACCGGGGCCGCCTCCGATTCTCGATTCCTCGGTGGCGTCGCTCCGCTTCGAGTTTGCCACGCCGGCCTTCCAGCAGAACATGGCTCTCGAATATCAGTCTCGGCTCGACGGCTACGAACGCGAGTGGACACCCTGGACCTCCGAGGCCCGGCGGGACTTCACGAACCTCGGCCACGGCGACTATCGGCTCCACGTGCGCGCCCGGGATTCCCTCCGCCGGGTGAGCCACGAAGCCTCCTTCGCCTTCGCCATTCTCCCACCCTGGCATCGCACGTGGTGGGCGTATGGGATGTACGGGGTGCTTCTTGCGGCCGGCGCCCTCGCGGTCGACCGATTCCAGCGTCGCCGTGTCGTCCGGAGAGAGCGCCAGCGCGCCCAGTTCGCCGAGGCGCGAGTCCGGGCCGAGGCCGCCGAGGCACTGGCCCGGTCGGAAGGCCAACGCAACAGGAGCATCGAGCTGCTGAGCGCGATCGGCCGTGAGATCACCGCGTCCCTCGACACCGACGCGATCGTCTTCACCCTTCGCCAGCGCATGAGCGAGCTGGTCGAGGCCGACCGGTTCTCCGTAGGGCTCTGCCACCCGGACAGCCGGCAGCTCGAGTACCGGGCGTCCGTGGCAGGAGACGAACGACTCGCTCCCCACCTACTCGAGACCTGCGAACCGGACCAGGTTGCGGCCTGGTGTATCGAGCACCGTCAGCCGATCCTCGTCAACGACCCCACCACCGCGTCGGCAGGGCAGGTCGACGGACGCGACCGCCTGACCCGCCCGCTCGAGGACTCAGGGCCGTCACGCCCACCACGGTCGCTGATCTGTCTTCCGCTCGTCTCGAAGCAGCGCGTGCTGGGAGTCGTCACGGTCGAGAGCTTCTCCGGACACGCCTACACCGAGCACCACCTCAACCTGGTGCAGACCCTGGCCTCCTACGCGGCCATCGCGCTCGACAACGCCGAGGCATACCGCCAGCTGAACGAGCAGGAGCACGAGATCCGCCGGCTGTTCGAAGAGGCCCGACGGGCGCAGGCCGCGGCCGAGGAGGCCGACGCCTCGAAGAGCGCGTTCCTCTCAACGGTGAGCCACGAGCTGCGGACGCCCCTCACGGCGGTCCTCGGTTTCGCGGTGATCATCAGGAAGCGTCTCAACGACCGGATCTTCCCGATCGTCCGGTCCGACGACCGGAGGGTCCTGCAGGCGATGCAACAGGTGGAGGACAACCTGAGAGTCGTGGTGAGCGAGGGCGAACGGCTGACCCACCTGATCGACGACGTGCTCGACCTCGCGAAGATCGAGGCCGGCCGGGTCGAGTGGCACATGGACAGGGTCTCGGTCGTCGAGGTGATCGACCGCGCCACCGACGCCACCTCGTCACTGCTCGCGGACAAGGGCCTGGCGCAGCTCTGCGAGCTGGAGGCCGGCCTGCCGGCGGTGACCGGCGACCGCGACCGCCTGATCCAGGTTGCCATCAACCTGATCTCGAACGCGGTCAAGTTCACCGACGCCGGGTCAGTCACCTGTCGTGCCCGGCGAATCGGCGACAGCGTCGTGGTGAGCGTGGTCGACACCGGAATGGGCATCTCGGAGGTCGATCAGGCGAAGGTGTTCGAGCGGTTCAAGCAGGTCGGCGACACCCTGACCGACAAGCCGAAGGGCACCGGCCTCGGCCTGCCGATCTGCCGGGAGATCGTCGAGCACCACGGCGGTCGGATCTGGTTGGAGAGCGCGCCCGGCCGGGGCAGCACCTTCTCCTTCAGCCTGCCGATCGTCGCCGACGACGGGCATCGGGAGGTCGCATGAGCCCGAGAATCCTGATCGTCGACGACGAGGCACATCTGCGCATGCTGATCCACCAGGCGCTCGAGGAGCTCGAGGACGAGGGCGTCGAGCTGCTGAGCGCCAGCAACGGTGACGAGGCCGTCGCCGCCATCGAGTCGTCCAGGCCCGATCTCGTGTTCCTCGACGTCATGATGCCCAAGAGGAGCGGCTTCGACGTCTGCCACCACACCAAGCGCTCCCTCGGCCTCGGCGGGGTCTACGTGGTCCTGCTCACCGCCAAGGGGCAGGAGGTCGACCGCCAGCGGGGCCGGGAGGTCGGCGCCGACCAGTACATGACGAAGCCCTTCGATCCCGACGTGCTGCTCGGCACGGCTCGGAAAGTCCTCGGACTGTGAGGCTTCAGTGTCACGGGTGACGCTCGCACGGCTACTCGGCCGCGACTCCGAAGCCCGTGCGCTCGTGGTAACGATGGCCGAGGCATTCGGAACGCCGGTCACCGTCGAGGACAACGACCGCCGCTCCCTGCATGGCCAACCTCTCGAAGACACGGCGATGCGGTTTCCGGTGTCGCTCGACGGCACCGTCCTCGGGTGGGTCTGCGGCGGCGAGAGCGCACGTCCGATCGCCGCGATGCTCGACCAGCTCGCGGTGAAGGAGTCCGAGCGCAAGGCGCTCGGAGCCGAGGTGCTGGACCTGTATCGCGAAGTGAACCTCATGTACGCCTTCACCGAGAAGCTCGCGGCGCTGCTCGACCTGGATTCCGTGGCCGCGTTGACCCTGCGACAGGCCCGGCAGTCGATCGCCGCGACCGACGGCGTCGTCATGATGCTCGCCGAGTCGACCGGCGAGCTGTCGGTGCTCGGGGGCTTCGGCGAGATTCTGCCCCGCCTCTCCCCTGTGCCCGCGGGCCGTGGTGTGATCGGCTCGGTCGCGGCGACCGGCAGCGGCGAGATCGTCAATGACCTCGAGGCGGACCCACGCCCGAGCACCGACCTGCCCGGCCTGCGCTCGCTGATGTGCGCACCGCTGAAGCTGGGCGAGCGCGTCGTCGGCGCCATCGCCATGGGAAGCACCGGCGCGGTCGCGTACACAGCCGGCGGATTGAAGCTGCTCTCGACGCTCGCGCTGCAGGCGGCGACCGCAATCGAGAACGCCCGCCTCTTCGAACGGACGGTGCAGGCGGCACGCGAGCGCGAGCGGCTGCTCACGCTGCACCAGGACGCCGAGCTGGCCCGCGCGAGGCTCGACAGCGAGCTCGTTCTCGCCGCTCAGATCCAGGCGGAGCTCTTCCCAGCTCGGATGCCCCGTCTGGCCGGGTACGATCTCGCTGCACGTAACCGGCCCGTCCGCCGCTGTGGCGGCGACTACTACGATGCGCTGGCCAATCCCGAGGAGAACGGCGCCGCGCGCATGCTGCTGTGCGTGGCCGACGTGTCCGGCAAGGGCCTGCCGGCCTCGTTGGTCATGAGCAACATGCAGGCCACGCTGCGCGCACTGCTCGGACAGCGGCCGTCGCTGCCCGAGCTGGCAGCCCGCGCGAGTGATCTCCTCCATCGGTCCACCGCGAGGGAGACGTACGTCACCGCGGCGATGCTCGATTTCGCTCCGGAGTCCGGCGCCGCCCGGTATGTCGGCGCCGGCCACGTCGACAGCCTGCTACTCAGGGGTGACGGCGAGGTGTCTCGGCTCAGGTCGACCGGCCTGCCGCTCGGGTTGCTCGGTCCGGGCCGGTCCTACGAGCAGGTCGAGCTCGTTCTCGAGTCCGGCGACTGCCTCGTGCTCTACTCGGACGGTGTACCCGATGCGCTCGACGAGTCGGAGGAGGAATTCGGCGACGAGCGACTGATCAGCGTCCTGGCGGCGGCGAGGGGCGAGTCGGCCGACACAGTCGTTGAGCGGGTCTTCCAGGCGATCGACAGCTTCGTCGGAGGAGCGCCCCAGTACGACGACATCACGCTCCTGGTGCTCTGCAAGCTGTGAGCGGACCGGGCACCGGTCGGGCGCACCGCCGAGGCATCGCCGGACCGTGTTCGGTATGATCTCCGGATGACGGTCGTGGGCCTCCGCGGGGGGATGGCGTGTCCGACGGCGTGAGCCCGACCGAGGGGTTCGCTGCGGCCCGGCAGGGCGACCGCACCGCGTTGCTCGTGCTGGGGATGCACCGCAGCGGCACCTCGGCCGTGACCCGCCTGCTGTCCCTGCTCGGGCTGCGGCTGCCGGCGACGCCCGTCGCTCCCGGAGTCGGCAGGGGTCCCGACAGCAACCGCCAGGTCGGCTTCTGGGAGTCCGACGTCCTCATGCGGCTGCACGACGAGATCCTGGCGGACGCCGGGGCTCGCTGGGACAGCCCCGTGATGGTCCCCGAGAGCTGGTGGACGCCGGCTGCCCTCGACCACTGGGGCCCGGCGCTGCGTCGGGCCCTGAGCGCCGAGCTCGGCGACGTCGGACCGTGGGTCGTCAAGGACCCGCGGATGTGCCACCTCGTCCCCCTCTGGCTGGCCATCCTGCACCAGCTCCGGATCGAGCCCGCGATGGCACTGGTGCTGCGCAACCCGATCGAGGTCGCCGAGTCGCTGAGGACGAGGGACCAGATGCCGCGGCGGCAGGCGCTGCTGCTCTGGCTGCAGCACTCGCTGGCCGCCGAACGAACGACCCGCTCCTGTCGCCGGGTCTTCGTCCGGTACGAGGCGCTGCTCGAGGACTGGCCTGCGGAGAGCGCCCGGATCGGCGACGCGCTCGAGCTGCGCTTCCCCCGCCCACCGGACGAGGCCGCCGACGAGGTCGCCCGCTTCCTCGAACCCGCGTTGCGCCACCACGTCGCCGCCCCGGACACCCTCCGCGGCGCCGAGGGTCTCGAAGGGGCGGCCGCCCGGGTATACCAGCTGATGCTCGCCGCCGCCGCCGGCGCCCACCCGCCGACCGGGGAGTTCGACCGACTGTACGACCTGCTGGCCGGCGGTTCCGGGCTGGCGCCGACCGGCGGCGCGGCAGCCCGGTCCGAGCAGGGGGACCGATCGCAGGAGCTGACGGTCAGGGTCGACGTCCTCCAGGTTCAGCTCGAGGCCATCGCCAGGGACGCCACGACCCGGCAGCGCCTGTTCGAGGAGACGCGCGCACGTTGCGTCGCCGCCGAGTCCACCCTCGACCGGCTGGAGCACCTGCTCGCGTCGGATCGCAGCAGCGCCCAGGGCCGGATCGACACTCTCGGCGAGGAGAGCCGCCGGCTCCTGGAGTTGCACCAGCAGAACGCCTCGCGGCTCGCAGCGGTGGCCGAGGAGCTGCGCCGGTCGTCCGAGGACCGGCAGGGCCTGAGCCGACGTCTCGACCAGCTCGAGCGGGAGCTCGCAGCGGAGCAGCAGCGACGCTCCCGCAGCGAGGAGCTGCTGACAGCGCTGGCGCCGCGGGGCGTCGCGGCCCTGACGGCATCGCGGCGAGACGGCAGCGGATCGCCCTATGGCTGGTGGTCGCTGCTCCGCGCACTACCGCTCTGGCTGCGCTCCTCGGGGCTTCGCGTCGGGCTCCGCTGCTGGCTCGCGGCCCGCGAGGTCGACCGCAGCGGCGCCTTCGACCTCGGCTACTACCTGTCCCGCAATCCCGACGTGGCGCGCTCGGGCGTGGATCCGGTCTTCCACTGGGTGGCGGTCGGAGTGCACGAGGGCCGCGATCCGTCGCCGAGCTTCGACACCGCCGCCTACCTGACCCGCCACCCGGAGGTGGCGGTCTCGGGGCTCAATCCCCTCCTCCACGCACTGCGGACGGCGTCCGACTCCGGGAGCTGAACGATCCGCTGTCCGTCTCGCCGAACCCGTCAGGCCGACCCGTCGACCTGCGCGAACTCGACGCAGGCGAAGAACGGCGGGACCGAAAGGTCGACGTGGCTGGTCAGGCAGTGGCGAGGCGAACCGACCACCCGGAACATCACGGCGTCGATGATCCGGTGCAGGTAGGTCTCGGCCTCGTCGTCGACGCCGACCACGCCGGCATTCAGGAAGTAGGCGCCGGGCAGCAGGGCCGCCCGGAAGCGGAAGGAGACCTGGACCCGGCGACCGGCGGCGACGACGGTCAGGCCCTCGCCCGGGGGATGCGAGGCCAGCCCGAACAGCTCACTGCCGTTGAGCAGCTTCAGGAGCATGCCGAAGCGCACCTGCCGGCAGTCCTGGGCGAAGGTGACCCGGTAGCGGTACTGGTAGGTCTGGCCGCAGGCCAGGAGGTTCGCTCGACGGCCGTCGAGGTCGGCCAGATGCGGGTCCTCGATGGTGCAACCCCGCGGTGAGTAGACGATCGTCGAGCTCGGGACGAGCTCGGGGTCGTAGCTCTCGGTGAGCACACTCGGATCGAACGCCGCGCCGACCGGCTCGACCTCCGCCGGGGGCCCGCTCGAGGTCTCTCCGGCCAGGATCTGCCGCCGGATCTCCTCCCGGTCCGTGGGGTCGGCGAAGATCAGGCGATGGTAGGACTCGATGGCGACCTTCGGGGTACCGACGAGCAGGCAGTCGCCACGGTCGAGCAGCATCGCCCGGTCACAGAGCTCGAGAACGGTGGCCGCCGCGTGGGACACGAACAGCACGGTGCCGCCCCGGTCCTTGTAGGCGTGCAGGTGGGCGAAGCACTTGCGCTGGAAGGCCTCGTCGCCGACCGAGAGCGCCTCGTCGACCACCAGGATGTCGGCGTCGACGTGGATCGACACGGCGAACGCGAGCCGCGCGAACATCCCGCTCGAGTAGCTCTTCACCGGCTCGTCGATGAAGCGGCCGATGTCGGCGAAGGCCTCGATCGACGAGATGCGGTCGCGGATCCGACGCTCGTCGAGGCCCTGAATGGTCGCCGTGACCCAGATGTTCTCCCGCCCCGTGAACTCGGGGTTGAAGCCGGCGCCGAGCTCGAGCAGGCCGGCCACCCGCCCGCGGACGGTGACCTCCCCGGAGGTCGGGCAGGTCGTTCCGCAGAGCATCTGCAACAGGGTCGACTTGCCCGAGCCGTTCTGGCCGACGATACCGAAGGTCTCGCCACGGTGCACGTCGAAGGAGACGTCGCTGACCGCCGCCACCCTCGAGTACAGCCTGCGACGCCCGCCGAGGAAGCTCTGCTTCAGCCGGTCCTCGGGACGACGGTAGAGCCGGTACTCCTTGGTCAGGCGCCGGACGCTGATCACCGGGTCAGACGACATCCGCGAAGCCTCTCTTGGCACGCCGGAAGAAGGCGTGGCCGAGCCAGGCGAAGCCCAGGGACAGCACGAGGACGGCGCCCCAGACGAGCGCCCCCGGGGGACGCAGGTCGAACAGGACGGCCCTGAAGGTCATGACGAAGTAGGTGAGAGGGTTGGAGATCAGCACCGCGCGGAAGCGCTCCGGGACCATCTCGAGAGGATAGAAGATCGGGCTCAGGAAGAGCATCACCGTCGTCAGCACCGGCACGATCTGGGTGAGGTCCCTGAGGTACACGGAGAAGGCCGTCAGGAGGTACATCGCGCCCAGCAGGAGCAGGATCAGGGGGAGCGCCGTCAGAGGTGCGAGGAGGACGCCCAGCCAGGGCAGGCGCTCGCCGGCGGCGACCGCGCCGAGAATCAGCACGCCGTAGCTGGCCAGGGCGTGGAAGAGGCCCTCGACGAGCACGACGATCGGCAGGACCTCGAGCGGAAACACGACCTTCTTGACGTAGGACACGTGCTCCGAGATCAGCCGCGTAGAGGCGTTCAGGCCCCAGCTCGCGACGTTGAACAGGATCAGGCCGGAGAACAGCACCAGGGCGAAGTGCGCGCGACCACCGGTGCTCGCGCCCCAACGGAGCTCGAACACCACCGCGAAGACGAAGGTGTAGACCGCGAGCATGAACACCGGTTGCACGAACGGCCACAGGGCGCCGAACAGCGAGCCCCGGTACTGGGCCTGGATGCGCCGTCGCACCAGGCGCAGGATCAGCTCCCGGTAACGCACGACCTGGCCGATGAGGCTCGCAGAGTCGAGTACCCTGGCCGGTCGCATCATGTCGCTCCCCCCACTGCCGCCGCGCTGCCCGGTGGCGGGACGCCGGTCGGTGAGAGAGGCTGCTCGGCGGCGAGATCGTCCCCGGAACGAACCTCGGAGGCCACGGCCGGCGCCAGCCGGAGCACGCTGTGTCGCCCGATCCGGTCGACGAGCTGCCAGTGCCGGCGCACGTACCCATGCACCTCGGCGGCGGTCGCGGTCGGCCTCCGCTCGGGACGGCCGTCAAGGGCGAAGTCCTCGTCCCAGAGCACGTACTGAGGCTGCTGCTCCTCGAGCGCGGCGATGATCCGATGCTGAGCACCAGGGCTGTCGAAGTGCCCGGACAGGGCGACGGTCGTCCGACCCGCGAAGGCCCGCTGGCTGAAGAACACAACCTGGGAGGCGAACGGCCACACCACCACCCGGTCGCCGGGGGCGGTGCGGCTCGAGAGGAAGTGCGCGAGGTTCGCGCTCGCGAGCTCGGGCCGGCGCTCGCGAACGTCGGCGAGCGCGCTGGCGGTCGGCCGGCAGGCCCACTCGAGCGAACGGGCGACGCCGGCGAGCGATCGCTGGGAGGTGTGGGCGACCCGGTCCTCCGGCCCGGTGATGAGCGACTTCACCACCGCCGCCGCGGTGAAGGCCATCCCCAGCCACCCGGCGATGACGGCCGATCGCGCCGCCCGGCCGAGACCGGCTGGCCTCGCCAGGATTGCGAAGGCGACGAAGCCGAGCGGGATCCCCTGCAGGAGGTGGGCCATGTCGGTCCTGTTCGCGGTGATCGTCAGACAGGCGAACCCGAGGCCGAGGGCGCCGGCGCCCACCACACGCGCCTCCCGGTCCAACCCGGGCCAGCGTCTCACCAGCAGGAAGGCGGCCGCGATCACGGGCGCCATCGCCGCCGCATAGAGCACCGACAGCCGCGGGTAGTGCCAGCTGAAGAAGGGGTGGGGACGGGACAGGGAGGCCGGCATTGTGCTGACCGAGGAGCGCACCATCTCGAGCACCAGCCCGAGCTCGCCCCGCCACGCGACCAGGGCGAGCCAGGGGACCAGCAATGCCGCCGTCGCCAGCAGGGCCGCCCCCACCAGACGGGCTCTGGACGCGAGCGGGAGGCCGGTGTCGGCGAGCAGGGCGCACGCCGCCGCCGCCAGGACGAACACACCGAGGTCGAGACGAAGGCCGAAGGCGACGGCCGCGACCGCCCCGAGGGCGAGGGCGCGCCACACCCCCCTTGAGCGTGCGCTGAGCGTCACCGCGACCAGGCCGAGGGCGGGGGCGAGCACGACGAAGTACTTGTAGTACCGCGGCACCAGGAGCAGCAGCAGGCCGAGCAGCGACCAGGCGACGGCCGGCGATCCGGTACGGCGGAGGGTCACGGCGAACAGCGCCAGGTAGGCGGCGCAGTAGCCGACAACGGACAGCACGATCTCCCCGATCAGACGGTCGCCAGCGAGCCACAGACCGAGGAAGCTCAGGTAGTAGACGAGCGGCCCGTAGGGGACGTAGAAATCGATCCAGGGCTGCTCGCCGGTGAGGCGGATCTGCTGGGCGGCGGCGAGCTGGACGCCGCCGTCGGGGTCCATCAGGAAGTACTCGGGGCTCGGGGTCCGCGCCAGGAGAGCGCCGACGATGACGACGGCTGCTGCCGAGAGGTGTAGGAGCCAGCGTCGGGACGACCGAACGACAGGACCGGCGTCTCGTTCCGAGCTGGTGGGCTGCTCTCCTCCAGGCACGGCGCAAGGGTAGCAACGAATTCCGGGGGCGTCTCCCCGCCCGCGGCGGGACGACCGCAGCGCGAGCCGAACGGCGACCGGTGGGGGCAGCGGGGCCGAGGGCAACGGCAGGGGCAGCGACAGGGGCAGGGACAGGGACAGCGGCAGCGGCAGGGACGGGGGCAGGAACAGCGGCAGGGGCAGGGGCAGGGTCGGGGACAGGGGCTGCAGCGTGGTCGCGGTGCGCACAGGCGCCGGTGACGATGCACGGTCCGTCGAGAAAGGCGGCGCCGGTTCGTGGATCGGCTGCAGCGACCGCCCCGGGGGCGCTACAGCCTGCGGGGGGACCCTCGCCGAAAATCCTCGCGTTCAGGGATCGGGCTCGGTCGCCCCGCCCTTCAGGTACATGTCGAACCACCGCAGCTGCTCCCAGAGTACGTGCTCGATGCTCTCGCGGGCCCGGTAGCCGTGATCCTCGTGGGGCAGCAGGACCAGCCGGGCGGTGCCGCCTGACCCGCGCACCGCCTCGAAGAACACCTCGGACTGGAAGGTGAGGGTACCCGGGTTGGAGTCGTCGTCGCCGTGGATGACCAGGATCGGCTCGTCGACCCGATCGGCGAAGAAGGTGGGCGACAGCTCGATGTAGGCGTCCCGGGCCTCGAACAGGGAACGCCGCTCCGACTGGAAGCCGAAGGGCTGGGTCGTCTTGTTGTAGGAGCCGCTGCGGGCGATGCCGGCCTGGAACAGGTCGGTGTGCGCCAGCAGATTGGCGACCATCAATGCGCCGTGGCTGTGGCCGATCACGCCGATCCGCTCGGGGTCGGCGACGCCGATCTCGACCGCCGTGGCCACCGCGGCCTCGGCGTCGGCCACCAGCTGCGGCACGAAGGTGTCGTAGGTGGTCTCGGGATCGCCGATCATGGGCATGGCCGTCTGGTCGAGCACGGCGTAACCCTGGAGCAGGAAGAACAGGTGCGAGGCGCCGAGGAACCGGCTGAAGCGCTGGGTCGAGCCGCTGACCTGCCCGGCGGTGGCAGCCCCCGAGTACTCCAGCGGGTAGGCGTAGAGCACGGTGGGCAGCGGCTCACCCTCCACGTGGTCCGGCGGCAGGTACAGGTGGAAGCTGAGAGGCACGCCGTCCGCGCGCTCGTAGCGCACCAGGCGCTTGGCGATCCGGCGTAGCTGGGGCGTGGGGTCGACGAAACGGGTGATCGGCGCCCGCGAGGCCGCCCGGGCGGCTTCGCCGGCAGGCGCCTCGATCGTCTCGCCCAGGGTGACCAGGTAGTAGTTGGGCACGTCCACGGCGGACTCGGAGCGCAGCACCAGTCGGTCGTCGTCGCCGGCGAAGGCCACGATCCACTCATAGCGGTCCGGCGCGCACCGGAACAGTCGCTCGGCCGAGCCGGTCTCGAGATGGCGAACCGCTTCGGGAATCGCGTTGACATCGGTCGAGATCGAAGGAATCCCGAGCGCCATCGCTTCGAGCAGAGAGATCGGCAGCCCCTCGCGGAAACTGACCAGCGCGAACAGGTCGGCCAGACGCAGCAATCTGAACAGTTCGATATGCCCGCCGCCGATCTGATCCGAGGTGATCAGTTTGAATTTTTCGGCGAGACCGTAGCCGGCCGCTTTTTCGAGGTCGGCTTCCGGCGGACGCGAGTTGGCGATC